>CANFSD010000004.1 GCA_947449515.1 Bacteroidota bacterium | reverse complement strand
TATTCTGCCTTTGTTTCAAGTGTTGGTCCTTGAACAGCAGCGTATACGCCTTCTTGTAATTTAATACCTAATTCCGATCCAATTTCATGCGCCAATGCAATTAGTTTTGGGTCGTAAGCCTCACTCATATCTGGAAACCTTGGTCCTAAAGTATCTTCATTTTTCCCTCTTAATGGATGCTCAGGTAACAAATTGATATGGTCGTTTAAAATCATTAAATCACTCACCTCATAACTTGGATTTAGGCCGCCAGATGCGTTGGAAATAAATAAATTTTCAATGCCCAATTGCTTCATCACCCTCACAGGAAATGTAAGTTCTTGCATGTTATATCCTTCGTAATAATGAAACCTTCCTTGCATAACAAGCACGGGTACATTATTTAATTTACCTATTAGCAAACGGCCTTGATGGCTTTCTACGGTGCTAATTGGGAAATTTGGAATACCCCCATAAGGTAGGCTGTATTCAATTTCCATTTCATCTACCAATGCCCCTAAGCCAGTTCCTAGGATGATCCCAATTTTTGCTTGGTTGTAAAATGAATTAAGGTACGTATGTGTTTGTGCTATTTTCGCTAACATATTGAATTACTTTTTGATTGAAATTGCTGCTGTCCTCTGCAAAGAAAGCAACTTCAATGGGTATAAAATAGAAGGGATATTGTTTTAATTTTTCTGCTTGTGGACCTTGAACCAATTTTTGAAAATCTTTTTCAGTGGATACAATTATTTTATGGTCACTTTTTATTTCATCAAAAGTTTCAAGCAATCGCTCAATTTCAATTTCTGATAACTGGTGGTGGTCAGGAAATGAATTGGTAATTACATGTTGATATTTTGATTCAAGGTATTGGAAGAAAGGTTGCGGGTTGGCAATTCCAGCAAAAGCAAGAACTGCATTTGTTTCATTTGCCACTGAGGGCTCAAAATAGGAAACCAATTCACCGTATTTTAAAAAGGAGAAATAGACACTTTGGTGGCCCAATGGTTTCAATTGAGCAATGATACTTTTTCTTTCTTCTAGGCTAAGGTCTGTTTTACATTTAGTAACAACAATACAATCGGCACGTTCTGCAGCGCTGGCATATTCTCTTAAGTATCCGACTGGAGCCAAATGGTCGTTAATATACAAACGATTTTGTTCGGTTAATAAAATGTTTAAGCCGGGTTTTATTGCCCTGTGCTGGTAGGCATCGTCTAATAAGATGACTTCTGTTTCTGGTGCATCAAATAATAAATAGGGAACGCCCAAAACCCTGTTTTCAGCAACTGCCACCACAATATCTCTGAACTTTCTAAATATTTGGTAAGGCTCATCGCCCAAACTCATGGCAGTGGCATGTTCATCTCCAAATAAATATCCTGTTGTTTTTCGCTTGTAACCTCGGCTCAAAACGGCAACTTTATGCTTTTCCTTTAATAGTCTGATAAGGTATTCAATGTGGGGTGTTTTACCAGTTCCGCCAAATGCCAAATTACCCACATTAATGATGGGTAAATCAAAAGTGGTTACTCCAAAAATACCACGCGAATACAAACTGTTTCTGAGGCGCAGAACCAATTGGTAAAGAAGTGATAAGGGTAATAGAAGGAGTTGAAATAAGTTCAAAATTCAAACAATTTTAGACATGCAAGTTCCCCTTTTTGTGTCAATTTTTTAGAAAAATCTCGTAAAGTGTACTCTAAACTGCTCATTTGGCGTTTATTAGGAAAATATGCTGTGGATACTTACCTTTGTAGAAATAAAGTTATGATGGTTATCCTACGTATATTTGGGATTCCTACTGTCAAATACACATGTTGAATAAGAAAATAAAATATTTAATTTTAGTCCTAACTACTGTGGTTACTGGCCTTGCTGCTCAACCACTTGTGGGCGGTTTTGGTTCGGACCGAGACGCGCTGGTGGCTAAAATTGATAGCAATACCCTTCATTGGAGAAACAAATTATACCCAGTTACAGATGCTGGAGAGTTAAATATTTATGGTTTTGATGAAGGTGATATTCCTGTTTACTCTGATTCAACATATGCCTTCCGTTTAAGTCTTTTAGAAACTGAAATTCCGCTTGAATATAACCAACAAGTTAGAGCATATATTGATTTATATGCCAACCGCAAGCGCAAATTGGTAAGTAAAGTATTAAGCAGTTCTAAGTTCTACTTTCCCATTTTTGAAGAGGTTTTCGATCGTGAAAATGTGCCAATGGAATTGAAGTATTTGGCAGTTATTGAAAGTGCTTTGAACCAAAGGGCCATCTCTCCTGTAGGTGCAGCCGGTCTATGGCAGTTTATGGCTCCAACCGGAAGAATGTACGGTTTGCGTTCAGATTCTTACATTGACGATAGAAAAGATATTATCAAATCTACCGAGGCGGCTGTAAAATATTTTAAAAATTCATACCGTATTTATGGCGATTGGTTGCTCGTAATAGCAAGTTATAATTGCGGTCCGGGTAATGTTTCTAAAGCCATTCGTAGGTCTGGTGGTAAACGTAATATTTGGGAAATAATGCCTTATTTACCTCGTGAAACCCGAGGTTATGTGCCGGCATTCATAGCAGCAGCTTATGTAATGAACTATGCCAGCGAGCATAATATTTATCCTGCTGAAGATGAAATGTATTTTCACCTAGATACGGTTATTGTAGATAATAGGATGTCAATTGAAAAATTGGCTTTAGCCCTCAATACAACAACAGAAGAAATTCGCAATTACAACCCATCTCTTCGTCGTGGGGTAATACCTTTTTCTAGCAACGGTGTGGTACTTACCTTGCCATACCACATGGCTGTAAAAGTTGCAGCCTTGCGCAATGACACTAATTTGAGCAATCAGTTGAACCAAGACCTGATTGCGATGAACCGTGAAATTGAAAATGCCCGTCCGGAGAAAATTGTTTATAAGGTTAAAAGTGGAGATTACTTGGCAAAAATTGCACGGAAGTTTGATGTAAGTGTGGCCGATTTAAAGCGCTGGAACAAAGGTGTAATTAGGAAAAACAAGGTCTCACGCGGACAAAAACTAAAAATATATTCCAATAAGGTCTAGGCTGTTTTAATACAGTGATAAACCATACGGGTTCCATCAGAGAGGGTGCTAAAGAATAAATAGTCTTTGCCACCCTCTTTTATTTTATAGGCTTTTCTAATTTCTTCAACACTTAACACAAAATTACGTTTGGTAATATTGGCCTGATCCAATTGTGCTGATTTTAAATATTGTATAAAGACACTTTTGGAAAATTCAAATGCCTTTACTATTTCAAAACTACGTCCCATGAAATTTGCTGGTAAGTGCTTTCCAATATAAAAGGAGCTATTAATTGCCAATTGGTTCAAACCGCAAGCGTTTGCGTAATTTAAACTGAGTTGGGCTTTAATGATTACCACATGGGGTTCAAAGAAAAAGCCAGCTTCCGAATCAACCTGGCTAATTCCTAATTTTATATCATTTTTACTTGAAAAATGGCGGTTTTCCTCACCTTCTAGCAATAATACACTTTCAATAATTGGTTTCGATTCATTGGAGCTGTTTAATAAAACCAATACTTCCTTTACTTCCTTTTTGTCTCCTACAACAATAATTTTCTCTATGTGTGAAAGGGTTTCTTGAAGGTAATGGAGGTCTGCCATGGGCGAAAGTTTCAGGAGAATTTTGGATGTAAGGGAAAAGCAAGTATCCTGAATTTCTAAAAAATTGGGTGCATCATTGCTCAAGAAATAACTTTTCCCTTGGGCTGGTCTTCTGTCGGCATCTAGGTATATGAGGTCGAATTTTTCTTGCGTATTTAAAAGGTATTCTTCTGCGCTAATGCTTATTCTTTCTATGTTTTTTCGCTGCAGTCGATGAAAGTTTTCCCTAACAATATCATTGAGGCTTATATCTGGATCTAAGGAGATTACATTGTCAAAATTTTGTGAAAAAGCCCAATCATCAACCCCTAATCCGCCAGATAAATCCAATAAATTCCTACCCTTTAGCAGGGATGCTTTGAACTGTGCAGAGGCTTCCCCGCTGGCTTGCTCATAACTTTTTGAGGTGAACCAACAATGGTTTTTAACAAAATGAGGAAGTTTGTTTATTGCCTTGGGATATAATTTGATTTGCTCTGCTAATAGCCAATTCAAATCATTTTTATTACTTTTGTGGGTTAATAAGAATATATTTGCATCCATTTGTTTGTTTTGGGTCAAAAAACCTTCCAAATCAAATGTTTGCAATAGTTGCCTTATGGAGCTCGTTGTATTCAATAGTTAATAATTTTAGAATGAAAAAGATAATTTATGCCATCGCCATTTTTGCTCTATTGAGCTTAAGTGCTTGTAAAGGAAGCTGCCCCAAGTTTTCTATTCCAGTTCCTGCCATAGGAGTTAGCTTCTAATTGTAGTTAAATTCAATGTCCTGAATTAAATCAGGATGCAAGCTTTTAGCTACAGGGCAATTAATTCCAGCCTCTGTTAAAGCGGCTTTTTGCCTATCGGTCAGCCCAAGGGTTGGTACCATCACTTTTACTTCAATTTTTGTTACCCTCCTGGGCATTGTGCCCATATGCTTGGTAATACTCAGTTGGGTTCCATCTATATTAATTTTATGTTTATTGGCTTCAATACCCATAATGGTTAGCATACATACACCTAATGAGGTTGCCAATAAATCGGTTGGAGAAAATGCTTCACCTTTGCCATGGTTATCAATGGGAGCATCTGTAACAATTATGCTTTCTGATTGTAAATGTTTAGCTTTACACCTTAATTCGCCTTGGTAAACTACTTCTGAAGTTGCCATGTTTTTTTTATAGATTTGAAGCAAAGTTAATCATTTGAAAAAGTTCAGGAATTTCTTTTTTCTGTTTTGCATGTTATCACTAGCAAATCAGCTAATTGCACAAAATGCGCCTATTACCGAACCGCAATTGATGTATACCCAAAGTCATTTATTTGGGGTTGATAGAAATTCATTTGCGTCTACAGGACTTTATTACCGTTATGGTTGGCATAAAACGGGTAAGCAACAAAACCATTTAGAATTTGATTTTTCACGCATTCGCCATCCTAAGGAGGTGCGCAGACAAGGGTATACCCAAAGTCAGAGCCAATATTCTTTTGGTAGAATGAATGTTGCTTTTTTTCTAAGAACTAGCCTTGGGCAAACGGTAGTTATTGCAGATAGGCCCTATAAAAATGCCGTTGGCGTTAATTTCGTTTATAGTTTGGGCGCAACAGTTGCCTTCTTAAAGCCTGTTTATTTAGAGGTATTGTACCAATATGATAATATGCCTGGAGAAGGCTATTATGTAAGTGAAAAGTATGATCCAGAAAAGCATACAGACATCTACAGGATATATGGCAACTCAAGTTTTTTTAGGGGATTTGGTGAAACCCAGGTTAAATTAGGCGGTTTTGGTAGAGCAGCATTTCAGGTAGAGTGGGGGCAATATGCCGATGAAATGAGGTGCCTGGAGGCGGGAGTTACGGTTGATGCCTTTACGCAAGGTATACCTATTATGGCGCATACCAATTACAACCAGCTGTTTTACGGATTTTATATTGCATACGATTTTGGAAATAGAAATTAAGTGATGATTGAATTACCAGTATTAGGAGAAGAGAAAGTAAAAAAGCCTAGTTGGCTTAAAGTGAAATTGCCTACCGGCGAGAATTACAGAAATGTTCGTCGTTTGGTTGATGAACATAAATTACACACCATTTGTGAAAGCGGCAATTGCCCAAATATGGGTGAATGTTGGGGAGAGGGAACGGCAACCTTCATGATTTTGGGTAATACTTGTACCCGAAGCTGCTCCTTTTGCGCCGTGGCAACAGGTAGGGCACATAATTATGATTTAGATGAACCTCGCAGGGTAGCAGATGCCATTCGTTTAATGAAAGTAAAACACGCTGTAATCACTTCGGTGAACAGGGATGAATTGCCAGATAAAGGTGCAAAAGTTTGGGCAGATACCATTCGAATGGTTAAACAAGAAAGCCCAGGAACAACTATGGAAGTTTTGATTCCAGATTTTCTTTCACATTGGGATTTGTTATACCAAGTTTTAGATGAAAAACCAGAAGTTGTTTCTCACAATATGGAAACGGTAAAACGTTTGTACCGCAAGGTGCGTCCACAAGCCAAATACGAAAGAAGTTTAGAGCAAATTAAACTAACCAAAGCGCGCGGACGTAGAACAAAAAGTGGTGTTATGCTTGGGCTTGGTGAAACCGAACAGGAAGTGCTTGAGGTAATGCAAGATTTGGCAGCACACAACTGTGATGTATTAACCTTGGGGCAATACCTACAACCTACAAAAATGCATGTGAATGTTGAAGCATTTATTACGCCAGAACAATTTGCTTATTACAAGGAAGCTGGATTGGCAATGGGCTTTAATTATGTAGAATCTGGCGCATTGGTAAGGTCTTCTTACCATGCAGAACGCCATATATAATTGAATTATTCAATAAAAAAGCCGCTCATGAATTCATGAGCGGCTTTTTTATTATGAAAAGTTCTGTAAACTATTAATTACGGAATTTCTGTTTTATGTCGGATAAAATTGGAGCCAACTGCTCTGCATTTCTGTAACCCGCCATAACCTCTAGTTTTTTACCTTTAGGGTAAATAAAAATAGTTGTAGGGTAACCATTAATTTGATAGTTACTAATTACACCCGCTAATTGTTCGCCGGTATAATTTTTACCATCAAACGTATAGGTTACACCTTGAATTTCTGGGTTAAATTTAACGGCAACAAAATCTGCATTCACCGCTTTAATGATACCTTCTTTTGCATAGGCATCTCTGTCCATGCGCTTGCACCAACCGCACCAATCTGTGTACACATCTACCAACATGATCTTGTTTTTCTTTTTGGCTAAATCATAGCCTTTGTTAAAGTCAAGCCATTTAATTTCTTCAGCAGATTTAAAAGAGATTGCTGCAAAAATGAGCAATAGAAAACCGATTTTTTTAATAGTCATTTATTTAATTTTGGTTTAGCTTAGTTCTTCAAGTTCCAATGATGTAAGTTGTCAAACTAACGAAATTCAATCGACAATATTTTGTCAATTTTTTTCTGCCATATTAATTACTTTGTCGTTATTGTATGAACCATCTTTCAATTTCTCTCTGATTTCTTTGAAAGCCTTAATGGTTATTTCTGCTTGTTCTACCGTATGAACGGCAGTTGGTATTAATCGCAATAAGATCATACCTTTTGGAATAACTGGGTAAACCACCACTGAACAGAAAATATGGAAGTTTTCTCTTAAGTCGTGAACCACTGCAGTAGATTCGGCAACCGTTCCGTGCATAATTACAGGAGATACAGGAGAGTTGGTTCGACCCAAATCAAAGCCTTCTGCCTTTAAGCCTGTTTGCAACGCGGTAACAACTTTCCATAAATTCTCTCTGAATTCTGGGTGTTTACGGATAAGGTCTAACCTTTTTAGGGCTCCAATTACTATAGGCATTGGAACTGATTTCGCGTAAATCTGTGAGCGTAAATTGTAACGTAAGAATTTTACAACTTCTTTATTGGCAGCAATAAATCCACCAATTAAGGCCATAGATTTGGCAAAAGTTCCAAAATATATATCAATACCATCTTGGCAATTTTGCTCTTCACCCGTTCCAGCACCTGTTTTACCCATAGTGCCAAAACCATGTGCATCATCTACAAATAAGCGGAAATTGTATTTTGATTTTAAAGCAACAATATCTTTTAACCTGCCTTGTGCACCAGTCATTCCAAATACACCTTCGGTAATTACCAAAATGGCTCCTCCAGATTCTTGCGTTAACCTGGTGGCACGTTGTAATTGCTTTTCTAAGCTTTCCATGTCGTTGTGTTCAAACACAAAACGCTTGCCCATGTGAAGCCTTACGCCATCAACAATACATGCATGACTTTCGGCATCATATACAATAACATCATGTCTATCAACCATGGCGTCAATGGCACTCACCATTCCTTGGTATCCATAGTTTAATAATACAGCATCTTCTTTTGATTCAAATGCAGCTAATTCTCTATCTAATTGCTCATGGTATACAGAGTTACCACTCATCATGCGCGCACCCATTGGGTAACCTAAGCCAAATTTGGCTGCGGCTTCTGCATCGGTCTGACGAACTTCTGGGTGATTGGCTAAACCTAAATAATTGTTAAGGCTCCAATTAAGCATCTTTTGGCCTCGGAAATCCATTTCAGGACCAATTTCGCCTTCTAATTTTGGAAACATGTAATAGCCGTAGGCATCATCGGCATATTGGCCTAATGGGCCCGCTTTCTTCTGTAGTTTTTCAAAAAGATCCATTTGTCTGTTTGCTTTAATTGCGGGCAAAAGTAACCAAAACGCAAAGTGATTCCAAATGTGAATTTATGACTCTTATTCGCTTTTTTTGTGGAGAACATTAGTAAAGTGACTAAAATTTGAGGTAGAATTGAAAGATATGCAGGATTATAAATTAATTATTGAGGGTTTACACCAGAGTTTTATGCAGCTTAAAGATGATGGCAGAAAGGAATTTGCTATAATTTCTTATCCCACCATTTTGAAAATTTACGGAGTGAAAAACCCGGATTTAAAATTAATTTTAAAGGAGCTTCGGGTGATATGTAAAGATTTTCCTGTTTCAGGAAAAATGGAATTGGCTAAGTGCTTAATAGACGAAGGCTATATGGAAACAGTGCAATTGGCGTATGAATTTATAGGATTAGAAAAGAAAACTTTGGCTTGTTTTTCAGAAGCAGATTTCAATGATTTTGTGAAGGGAATGGATAACTGGGTTTGTGTTGATACTTTTGGGGTGCATGTTTTTGGAGTAGCCTGGAGAAATCAGCAAATTAGTACTGCATTTATTCATCAATTGACAAATCATGCCAACTTTTGGATGCGCAGGTTGGCCTTGGTTGCCACCATTCCACTTAATATGAAATCTCGTGGTGGTAAAGGTGATGTTGCTAAAACTTTAGAGGTTTGTCAGTTATTGGTTTCGGATAAACATGATATGGTTGTAAAGGCGCAGTCATGGGCCCTCAGAATGCTTGTTGCAATTGATAAAAAAGCTGTACAGGACTTTCTCGTAAAAAACGAAAGTGTTATACATCCCCGTGTGAAAAGAGAACTCAACAATAAAATGGTAACTGGCAAGAAAAACTAATTACCATTTGTAGTAAAATTGAATTTTCCCTTCACCTTGAAAAGGTCCTTTTGTTTGGTCTATTCCACTCCCTATTTCAGTTTTTTCAGGCAAATAACTTTGGCCAATTTTTAATTGCAATAGCGCGTTTTTGAAAAGCCTGTATCCTACAATTAAATAGGTTCTATAGCCATTTCCATTAATTAGACTTTGCGCATAATTATACATCACATCTGATTCTTGCATGTATAACCTGGCGCTAAAATCTGCTACTTGAAAGAGACAAAACCGCGCATGTAAACTAAATTTTTCACCTTTGGGATGAAAATTAATATCATGAAAAATTAACTGACCTTCATATTTTAATCCAACTGTTTTTTGTGCCAATATTTTCTCGGCCCTTAATTGGTATGTCAAGTTTTTATTGATGCTGAAATTTACTTGAAACCTAAATTGGCTGCGTGTTTCAGGCGCCATCGTTTTTACTTGACTTGTCTCCAAAGGGGTGTTTTTTTCTGTTTCAAGCTGCCTGAGCCGCAATTCAATTTGAAATGTTTTGGATTGCATCCAGGTATAATGCACAAAATAATCATAGCTTACTTTTGCATAAGCTGCTTGATAACTTGGTCCGCTCGATTTGAAAATATCATAATAGAAATCTATTTGGTGGTATTTCTTTGGCCTAAAACTAAAGGCCAAATAATTGCCTGTTTCATTGCCAATACTGCTACTGGCACTCCAAGCATTTCCGTAATTATTTTCATATCCCTTTTCATAATTTCTGCCAATAAACATGGCGTCTAGCTTAGCATGAAGGGGGATAAGGATACTGGCAAAAATTGCCTTTGCACCATTTTCCATTACAGAAAATTCAGTTCCCAATAAAATATTTTGGAGGTAATAATTTGCAGCCAATCCCCAATGACAGTTGATAAATGGATATTGCCAGTTTTTTAAACCATTTTCAATGTTTTGACTGCTAATATTTTCTTGTTTACTATAGCTCAATCCAATTTGTAATTTTCTTTTCTGGTACATGCCGTGAATGCCAAAATAAGAATTGATTAAACTATTTTTCTTTGCCAATTCTGCATTGGTTCGGTGCAAGCCTGATGCAACGATGCTCCCAAATTTCTCTTCTTGCAATAGGCTGTCAAATTGCAAGCCTGCCGTTTGAGGTAGCAGGCTGCCCATAAGGTTGAGGGTAAAGTGTTTTTTCTTGAATGCAAGGGCAACTCCTCTAAAAAAACCACTTTCATTTAAGGAGCGATAGGGCCGAATACCTTCATTTAAATATTGGTTTTGAAATACCAAAGCAGATTTTCCATTAAACATGGCGCTACCAATATTCAAGCCTTTTCCAAAATTTGCTTGGTAATCTCCAATAGCTAGGGTTTGGAGAAGTCCATGTCCCTTGTAAAGTAAATGAAACCCTTGAAAGTCGCCAAACAGGCCCCATTTTTCTCCCGCATCTTTTTCTGCACTAAACCCAAAATATAATTTATTTGCCAAAGCAAATCTATAACGCAAGGCAATGCGTTGGTTCGAACCAACAAATTGTTTGGGATTTTGGAATCCTTTACTTTCTTGAAATGCCTGTTCGCAGCCAATGATTACTTCTTGTTTGCCGTTTTCTAAAATCTCTGCTAATGAATAATAATCTATGGCTTTCCTTTCCTCAATTTGAACAAAATAGCTCAGCAATTGTGCTGTTTGTTCGTCAAATCCTTCTATTGATTGCAATTCATATTTGTCTAAAAATGGGCCAAATTTTTCAAGGTGCTTACCTAAGTTTTTAACTTGCTGTGGGTTTAGGAAAAAGAATTTAGCCAATTCAAAAGCACTTGCTTTATTGAGTAAAAGGGGCTCGTTAAGCCAATCATTGATGCTTATTTCTATATCTGCAGGATCAAGCACCGTACCCTGTGTTTCCAATAAATGTTGAATGTTTTGAAAGATCCATTGATGAGGTAAATCTTTGCTTTGAGCACAGGAATATTTCACTAATAAACTTAGAACAAGTAGGATTGAAAATTTCTTCATTTCTTTCTGCTTAAGGGTAAGAAATTAACTTCAATGCCAGGGCTTAATCCTAATACTGGATGAACACTCGCGCCAATCAAAATGCGCGTATGTTGCTTTTGATAAGCGCATCCAAATGCGAAACCATGTGTGTGTATATTCCAACCCAAATAGCATTCAAAATTTGGTTCGAACCGAATAACCATACCCAATTTTAATTTGCCTTTCTGGCCAAGGATTTGCTCTTGTTCGGCTAAAAATTGCAGTTTGTCATTCAACAAGTAGGCACAGCCAAAACGGAGTTGGGTGGTTGGGCTTGGCTTTGCTTCCAATTGGTAGGTGCTTGCTGTAATATTTTGCATGACTAAAGAAAAGGTCCAATATTTCTTGAGCCGAACCAATGCTCCCAACGAGGCCATTAAATAGCCAATAGGTTTTGATTGGTATTGGTAACTCATTTGGTAGTGCATGGCTGCACCCAAAAAGAGGTGTTCACTTAATTTTTTTCCAAGGGCAGCGGAAATGAGCTGCTGTTTAAAATAGGTGTTGCCAGATTGTACCAAAGAAAAACCTGCAGAAAGGGAGGATAGTTTTCTTTGGTAACTCAGTGCAGAAATGCTTAAATCTTTCTGCAGAAAAGGTAACTCTTGAAAAAATGAAAGGCTATTTTCTTTGCCATCTGCCAGTAAAGCAGGATTGTTAATGACTTCAAAACCATTGTTATTGAGAATGCCTATTCCGCCCATCGATTGTGATTTGGAGCCATAGCTTCTTTCAATTAATTGAGCTTGAGTAGCCTCCTGCCAGAGCAAAAGTGCCATAAGGGGTAAAATGTGGGGTTTCATGACTAAAATTTGTGTCCAATTTCGCAATAAATCCTAAGTTGCTGATTACTAAACAAAAGGATTTTCATTTTTACTTGCTTAAAATGGCTGTCAATCCCTATTTTTGCAACCTTCAAAAGAAAATACAACTTATAAGAAAAACTTATGACGCAACTGATTTATCTAGTTCCTGCCCTTGGGGTAGTTGGCCTAATTGTAATGGCCATTAAAAGTGCTTGGGTTTCTAAGCAAGATGCTGGTGATGCTAAAATGCAAGAACTAGCTGGTTACATAGCAGATGGTGCTATGGCCTTCTTGAAAGCTGAATGGAAAGTATTGGGCATCTTTGTAACCTTTGCTGCCGCATTATTGGCTTATTCAGGTACTATTCATGAAATAAATGGAAAACCAATCCACTCTAGTTGGGTAATTTCTATTGCATTTATCATTGGTGCAGTATTCTCTGCAACTGCTGGTTATATTGGAATGAAGGTTGCTACCAAAGCAAACGTACGTACAACACAAGCTGCACGTACCAGTTTAAAACAAGCTTTAAAAGTTTCATTTACAGGTGGTACTGTAATGGGATTAGGTGTAGCTGGTTTAGCTGTTTTGGGTTTAGGTGGCTTATTTATTGCCTTCTTAAGTTATTTTGCTGATTTAGGCGCAGATACTGTTAAAACCGCAATTGAGGTATTAACAGGCTTCTCATTAGGAGCTGAATCTATTGCATTATTCGCACGTGTTGGTGGAGGTATTTATACCAAAGCTGCCGATGTGGGTGCAGATTTAGTGGGTAAAGTAGAAGCAGGTATTCCTGAAGATGATGTGCGTAACCCTGCAACTATTGCAGATAATGTTGGAGACAACGTGGGTGACGTTGCTGGTATGGGTGCCGATTTATTTGGTTCATATGTTGCTACCATTCTTGCTACCATGGTTTTGGGACAAGAAATAGTGGTTACAGATAATTTTGGTGGTTTATCTCCCATCTTGTTGCCAATGATCATTTGTGGTCTTGGTATATTGTTCTCAATTGTTGGTACTTGGTTCGTTACCATTAAAGATGATAAGTCAAGTGTACAAAATGCTTTGAACCTAGGAAACTGGTCTTCAATGTTATTGACGGTTGCTGCTTCTTACTTTGTAGTAAATTGGATGTTACCTGAAACATTAAATTTACGTGGGTATGAATTCTCAAAAATCAGTGTTTTCTATGCAATCTTGGTTGGTACTGTAGTAGGTGCCATCATGAGTATTGTAACAGAATACTACACTGCAATGGGTAAAGCACCTGTAATGTCTATTATTCAACAATCTTCTACTGGACATGCTACCAATATCATTGGTGGTTTATCAGTAGGTATGAAATCAACTGTTATTCCTGTTTTAACCTTGGCGGGTGGTATTATGTTATCTTACCATTTTGCAGGTTTATATGGTGTTGCTATTGCTGCTGCCGGTATGATGGCCACAACTGCTATGCAATTAGCAATTGATGCATTTGGACCTATTGCTGATAATGCAGGTGGTATTGCAGAAATGAGTCAATTACCTCCAGAAGTTCGTGAGCGTACAGATAATTTGGATGCTGTTGGTAATACCACTGCTGCAACTGGTAAAGGATTTGCAATTGCGTCTGCAGCCTTAACCTCATTGGCATTGTTTGCTGCATTTGTTGGTATTGCTGGTATTGATGCCATTGATATTTACAAAGCACCTGTATTGGCTGGTTTATTTGTAGGTGGTATGATTCCATTTATTTTCTCAGCATTGTGCATTCAAGCGGTAGGTAAAGCTGCAATGGATATGGTTCAAGAAGTTCGTCGTCAGTTCCGCGAAATTCCTGGTATCATGGAATACAAAGCTAAACCTGAATACGAAAAATGTGTTGCTATTTCTACCAAAGCCTCTATCCGTGAAATGATGTTACCTGGAGCCATTGCTTTAATTACTCCTGTAATTGTAGGCTTTACTTTTGGTCCTGAAGTATTAGGTGGTTTATTGGCAGGTGTTACCGTTAGTGGTGTATTGATGGGTATTTTCCAATCAAATGCCGGTGGTGCTTGGGATAATGCTAAGAAATCATTTGAAAAAGGCGTTATGATCAATGGCGAAATGTTCTACAAAAAATCTGAGCCACATAAAGCTTCTGTAACTGGTGATACCGTTGGTGATCCATTTAAAGATACTTCTGGTCCTTCAATGAATATCTTAATTAAATTAATGTCAATCGTTTCATTGGTAATTGCTCCTTATATCGCTGTAGAAGGTGGTATGACTAAAGGTCAATGCAAAATGGACGGTGCCCAAATGGAACAATGTGATGCAATGGCATCTGCTCATTGTGGCGTTAAAATGGGTAATTGCGATTTAAGTCGTTGCATGACCATGACCAAAGAGGAATGCGCTGCTTATTGCGATAGCAATGCTTGTTCTGCTGAGCAAAAAGAAATGTGCTTAAGCATGTATGGCGCAGATGGTAAATTTGATGAAGCCAAATGCAAAGAAATGTGCAAAGCAAAAATGGATTGCTCAATGGAATCTAGTACTTGCAGCAAACACCATTCAACTGTTGAAGGAGCTTGCATGGAAAATTGCAAAAAAGGATGTGAATCTGCAGAAGCATGTACAAAAAGCTGCGGCGATGAGTGTGTTAAATCACATGAAGCTGCTGCTCCAAAAGGGAAATGTTGTGCAGAAGGTGATGCAAAAAAAGAATGCAAACACTAATTGCTATTAAATAATAAAAAAAAGTCTCGCCATTGGCGAGACTTTTTTTTTGTGCTTTATTCTAAATCGTATTGTTTAATTTTTCTATAGAGGGTTCGTTCAGAAATACCCAATTCTTGCGCGGCCTTCTTGCGTTTGCCATTGTGCTTCTTCAAACTTTTTCTAATTAACTCTATTTCTTTGTCTTCTAAACTTAATGACTCAGGCTCTGCCTGCGCCTCTGTAATATCTATTATTTGAGGGCTGCTGTTATTACTAACAGGGGTAGGGATACTAACAAAGTTGTTGTTGCTTTGGTTGGTATTCATTTCTTCCCTTACAAAATTGCTGTTAAAATTTTTGGCAACTTCATTGGAATTTGCCATTTGATTGCCTTGCATTAGGTCAAAAACAATCGATTTTAAGTCGCTTAAATCTTTGCGCAAATCATAGAGAACTTTGTAGAAAATATCTCGTTCGCTGAATTGTTGTTCAGGCGCATGTGAGCCAATGAGCATAGGTAATCCTGGCTTTTCAGGGGGCAATACCCTGCTGAGTTCTGGACCATTTACAATTTTGTCCTCATCCAAAACAGACAGTTGCTCTGCAATATTTTTCAATTGTCTAATATTTCCAGGCCAACTATAATGTTGTAAAATTTGCAAGGCATCTCCTTCTAAAGTAACAGGTTTTGAGCGATATTTTTCGGCAAAATCTGCGCTAAACTTTCTAAATAGAATATGGATATCCTCTTTGCGGTCTCTTAAAGAAGGAACTTTAATAGGCACTGTAGAAAGCCTGTAATAAAGGTCTTCTCTAAATTTACCTTTGTACGATAAATCCATCAAATCCTTATTGGTTGCAGCTACAATGCGCACATCTGTTTTCTGTACTTTGCTCGAACCAACTTTAATAAATTCGCCACTTTCTAAAATGCGGAGAAGCCTGGCTTGTGTTTCTAAGGGCAGTTCTCCAATTTCATCCAAGAAAATAGTTCCGCCGCTTACGGTTTCAAAATAACCTTTACGTGTGTCATGGGCACCCGTAAAAGATCCTTTTTCATGGCCAAACAATTCACTATCTATAGTTCCTTCAGGAATTGCACCGCAGTTAACAGCTATAAACGGACCATGTTTTCTATTGCTTAGGGCATGTATAATCTTTGAAAAGGCTTCTTTTCCCACACCACTTTCGCCATTAATAAGAACGGTAATATCTGTTGCTGCCACTTTTACAGCAGTTTCAAGGGCAATATTTAATAGGGGGGAGTTACCTATAATTTCAAATCGTTGTTTTATGTCTTGTAGGTTCATATTAAAATAATTCTCTCTTTGTTACAATAGGTATGCCAATTAATCCATGGCGTATTTCATAGCCTATTTCGTTAAAAAATGTCAGTTTATTAGTACGGGGTTGTGAATTGAAATCGAAGGTTCTGGCTTTAGGGAAGTCTATTAGGTAATCGTCGCTGAAATTAAATACAATTTGCCGTGCCTCCTTTGGATTGCTGGGAATTTCCTTTAAGTAATAGCTGGCCACCTGGTGTTTACTATACTCTGCAGAAAAATCATAGCCATGGATTTGGTTAATGCTCAATAACGATCCAACCAATAGTGGTCCATATCCGCAAATACTGCTTAACCACAATAAGCCAAAATTTTTAAACAGGTAAATTTGTTGCAGTGGTTTATAAAAACTGATGGCCAAAACACTGCCAACAATAAACATTATTAATAAAATGTGTTCGGTTCGAACCAATAAGTTTTCTGTTAGGTAAAATAATAGCAGTGGGGTGGTGAAAATACCTATAAATGGAAGGTTGTATATCCAGTGCCAATCTTTGTATTTATAATGGATTGAAATGAATTTGGGTAAGGGACTTAATACATTTTTTTTGCTTATGCGTTCCAAATTATATGCGTAGTTTTCACTCACATTTAAGGGGTCTTGGTTCAGCAATAAACAAAAATGTGCGTAGGAGGTAGGTAATTCCTTTTTAAAGAAGCTTGGTTTCTCAAAAAACAATTCAACGCATTTGGCAAAGGTTGGTTTAATATTATCCGAGGTATACTCCAATCCTCCAAATCCGTCATTATTGACTTTCAGGGCAATTTCTTTGTTAATAATCTCGAACCAAGTATCTATATAACTACCAAATTTTTGGTCGTAACGGTTGCCATTAAATACCGTTTGAATTAATCCTAAGGCATATTGTGCTAAACTAATATTATGCCCATCGTTTGCTTTTAAATGGTCGATCGCAAAATTGCGCCACGACAAAGCAATTATTTTCTGCTGAAAGGTAGATCCCGCAACGGCTTCATTTTGATTTGGCAAGGAAAAACTTTCTGGGTAGAGGTAAATATATTCATAACCATAAAGCCAATAGTTTTTTAGTCCAAACGTGAGTTGAACCAGATTGGCTACCACCAATATTTTTATTTCGGCCGTTACTTGCAATCCCTCTTTGCCTATGATAGTTAGGTTGTTAAGGATTGAATTTACTCTTTTTACAAAGCGTTTTTTACCCGATTCATTTAAATTCCTATAATACAAATGGTAATTGTAGAGAAAGGAATCCCATTGGGTAAAAAACATATCGGCTGCCATTTTTTTATGGGTGTGGTATCACTTCTACAACTTTTCCAATTAAACTGGTGATGGTACTTTTTTCTATTTTCACTTTTACATATTGCCCTTTTTCGTAATGCTCTTTCGGGAAAATTACAATGGCATTCTGGTCGCTTCTACCTCTTAAATCATTTGCCGATTTCTTGGAGAGTCCTTCAATTAATACAGTAACAATTTGACCTTCTAAAGCAGCGTTAATACGTTTACTGTTTTCGTGTTGAAGAGAAATGATTTCTTGTAACCTTCTTAGTTTTACATCGGCAGGAATATCATCTGGGTATCTTCTAGATGCTAGTGTTCCTGGGCGTTCGCTATATTGGTACATATAGGCGAAATTAAATTGGCCATACCTAAATAATTCTAATGTGTCTTTGTGTTCTTCTTCTGTTTCGGTGCAAAAGCCAGATATAGAATCTGTAGAAATGCCACAATTAGGGATCACTTCTTTAATTTTATCCAAACGCATTTTAAGCCATTCATGGTCATAAGTTCGGTTCATTAATTCTAAGACCCTGGTATTTCCCGATTGAATAGGATAATGAATGTGCTTGCAAATATTCTTATACTTTTTCATGGTATACAATACCTCGTCGGTAATGTCTTTTGGATGGGAACTGCTAAAGCGCACGCGTAGGTCTGGGGCAATCTGAGCCACCTTTTCAAGCAATTGGGCAAAGGTGCAAATAGTATTTCCAGCTTCATCTAATTCTTTGTAGGAATCAACGTTTTGGCCTAATAAGGTAACCTCTTTATAGCCACCTTGGTAAAGTTCAAGGGCTTCTTTAATAATAGATTCGGCACTTCTGCTTCTTTCTCTTCCGCGGGTAAATGGCACCACACAGAAGGAACACATATTGTCACAGCCGCGCATGATGCTTATAAATGCCGTAATTCCGTTTGAACTTAACCTTACAGGAGAGATTTCTGCATAGGTTTCTTCCCTAGATAATAAAGTATTTACAGCCTTTTGTCCGTCTTCAACTTGGGCAATTAATTGCGGAATATCTCGGTATGCATCTGGGCCAACCACCAAATCAATCACTTGTTCTTTTTCTAGTAATTGGGTTTTTAAGCGTTCTGCCATGCAGCCTAAAACGCCAATAATCATATTGGGTTTGTTTCTTTTGTGCGGGCGCATTTCTTTTAGTCGTCCCCAAATATGCGCCTCGGCATTGTCTCTTATTGAGCAGGTATTTACAAAAATCACATCTGCCTCTTCAATATTATTAGTTGTTTTGAAATTTTGGTCGGCCATAATGGAAGCAACTACCTCACTGTCTGCTAAATTCATGGCACAGCCATAGGTTTCAATATAGAGGTTTCTGCTTGCCGTTAGCGGCATATTTTCTGAAATAACACCTTTCATTTGCGCTTATTAATTGGGCTTACAAATATAGGCAATATTATGACAGAGTGGCAGTTTTTCTGTAAAATATTGAATGGTTTTTAAGGCTGATTTTGAGCGTTTTTGTATTTTTCACTTCTTTAATCCTAAAATTAGGAATTTCTTAATGCGCTTTATCTGCGGTGCTTTTGCCCTGTTTATTATTGTTTTTTGCTAAAAGCTCATTTCTTAGGGATATTTGAAGGAACGTTTTCATTTCTTTTTTCGGATATTGCGCCATAAATACAGCAATTCATTCATGAAAGTACTTATCACAGGAAGTAATGGTTTATTGGGCCAAAAATTAATTGATTATTATAAAAATCAATCAAAGCATCAATTAATTGCCACTGCAAAAGGCGAAAACAGGTATGGAAATAAGGATGGTTTTGAATACCAATCGATGGATATTACCAAACGAGCAGAGGTATTGGAAGTAATTGGGAAATACCAGCCAGATACGGTAATAAATACTGCTGCCATGACCAATGTAGATGCCTGTGAATCGGAAAAAGAATTGTGTGATATGTTAAATGTAGAAGCAGTTAGGTATTTGATAGAGGCATGCAATGCGAACAATGCTCATTTGGTTCATTTGTCCACCGATTTTATTTTTGAAGGTACACATGGTCCGATAGATGAATTGGAAAAGCCTAATCCAATTAGTTATTATGGTTTGTCAAAGTTAAAGGCAGAAGAATTATTGATGGCAGAAAGTAAAAGTTGGGCAATAGCAAGAACAGTTTTGGTATTTGGAATTGTGAGTGACATGAGCAGAAGTAACATAGTACTTTGGGCTAAAGGTGCTTTGGAAAGTGGTAAACCAATTAATGTGGTAGCTGATCAATTTAGAACCCCAACTTTGGCAGAAGATTTAGCAGAAGGTTGTGCGCTCATTGCAGCACAAAAAGCCAGTGGAATTTTTAATATTTCAGGAAGAGATTTTATGAGTGTTTTTGATTTGGTATACAGGGTTGCAAACTTTTGGAAATTAGACAAAAATCTCTTAAATATTTCTACCAGCGAAGGAATCAAGCAGCCAGCCAAACGCCCGCCTATTACGGGGTTTAGGTTAGATAAAGCCATCAATGAATTGGGTTATAATCCTAGAAGTTTCGAAGAAGGATTGGCCTTATTGGATCAACAATTAAAAGCACAATAATGAATCAAATAATTTTAGTAGCAGCAGAGCCTGCAAGTTTCACCTTTTGGTTTTTGACCGAATTGTTTTTTGCAGGAGTAGTCGTATTTCTTTTGTATTTTTTTATTGTAAAAAATCCGAAGATTAATAAGCCACGACCAAAAGATGAAGACGAGGTTTAGTTATTTTATTAAAACCTATTTTTATTTTAATAACCAGGAGCGAAAAGGAATTGTGTCTTTGGCCATGCTGGTTGTATTGATGCAAATTGGCAATTTTTTGTTTGCTGCTTTTTCAAATACCGATTTGCCAAAAATTGAAGTCAGTGTTTTAAATAATGGTCAACATTTATTTGTCGAAAACAAGCTTGATGAGGCCCATAAAATTTATAGCAAATCAGCTTATTTTAAAAAGCCCTTTCTTGAAAATAAACCAAACAGGTATAACGATTCTGATTACTACAAAAAAAAGAAAGCAACTTTGGTAATTGAGATCAATACTGCAGACAGTGTTGAATTGGTGCGTTTGCCTAAAATTGGGCCCGTATTAGCGGGCAGAATTGTAAATTACCGTGAACGTTTAGGGGGATTTACTTCGCTCAATCAATTGAAAGAAATTTGGGGATTTAAGGAGGATTTTCTTTACGATTTGGAAGGGAAAATTACCCTTGACCCAAAATTGGCAAAACCAATTTTATTAAATTCAATTGCATTGGTCGACTTAAAAAAACATCCCTATTTTAAATACACACTTTCGCAGGCTTTGGTAAATTACCGCATCCAACATGGGCCATTTAAGCAAGTAGAGGAGTTGAAAAACTTAAAAATGGTGAATGACTCCATATACCAGTTAATTTTACCCTACTGTGTTATAGATAAATAAAGTGAATGGAAGATTTTTTTCAACTCCTTTTGTCATTTACTGATTTTTGACATTCTTGAAAGCAATTAAATGTTCTATAATTGCTGTATAACCACAATAGCATTTTATGTTAAGTTTTGAAACTACCGATAACCAAATCATGATTGCACAAATGGTGCGAGATTTTGCTGAACGCAATATTCGACCAAATTTGATGGAATGGGATGAGAAGCAAATTTTTCCGATTGACCTTTTCAGAGAAATGGGGAAATTGGGTTTGTTAGGTGTTTTGGTTCCTGAAGAATATGGTGGGGCTGGTTTTGGCTATTTTGAATATGTTACTGCCATTGTTGAATTAGCTAAGGTGTGCGGTTCTGTAGGCCTAAGCATGGCTGCCCACAACAGTTTATGTACAGGACATATTATGTATTTTGGAAATGAGGAACAAAAGAAGAAATGGTTACCTCGTTTGGCTAGTGGAGAGAGTATAGGCGCCTGGGGATTAACAGAAGCCAATACAGGCAGCGATGCTATGCGAATGCAATGTGTTGCCAAAGAAGATGGAGATTCTTATATCCTTAATGGTAGTAAAAATTGGATAACACATGGTATCACAGGTGAAATTGTGGTGGTTTTGGCTCGAACCGGCGAATTATTAGACAGCAATGGAATTACAGCCTTTGTTGTAGAGCGCGGAACACCTGGATTTAGTGGAGGTAAAAAAGAAAATAAATTGGGAATGCGCGCAAGCGAAACGGCTGAGTTGATTTTTGAAGATTGCCGAATTCCCAAAGCCAATATTTTAGGAAAGGTAGGAGACGGCTTTAAGCAAGCGATGAAAGTTTTAGATGGCGGCAGAATTTCTATTGCCTCCTTATCTCTAGGGATAGCCAAAGGTGCTTATGAAGCGGCTCTTAAATACTCAAAAGAAAGACAACAGTTTGGTCAGCCAATCTGTAATTTCCAAGGAATATCATTTAAATTGGCTGATATGGCCTTGAAAATTGAAGCATCAGAACTCTTAATCTTACAAGCAGCAGATAGGAAGAACAAGAACTTACCTGTAAATAAGGAAGGCGCTATGGCAAAATATTATGCCAGCGAAACAGCTGTTTGGGTTAGCAATGAAGCCGTTCAAGTTTTTGGTGGATATGGCTACACGAAAGATTTTCCAGTGGAGAAATTTTACCGTGATTCAAAGCTTTGCACCATTGGAGAGGGAACAAGTGAAATTCAAAAATTGGTTATATCAAGAGCTATATTAAAATAGTTGTTTTTAATGACAGTAATTGGTGAAATAGCAGATAAAAAACGAGCAAAGGTTTGCCATTTTTCTTCTGTGCACCATGTTTGGGATACCCGTGTTTTTTACAGAGAATGCGTAACCTTGGCAAAGCAATTTGATGTTACACTTATAGCAATTGGTGAGGGTGATTTTGTAAAACAAGGTGTTCATGTGGTAGGGGTTTCAATGCCTAAAAACATATTCTATCGTTTTTTTATTACAATTTTTAAAGTGTTCATCTTAGCCGTTAAGGAAGATGCGCAGGTTTATCATATGCATGATGCTGAAATGATACCATTTGGATTGGTATTGCGTATTTTGGGTAAGCAAGTAATATATGATATTCACGAAAATACCTATGATGATATTCTCCTAAAACCATGGGTAAATAAAGGCCTTCGTTTGTTTTTGGCTCGAACCTACAATGTTGTTTTGGCACTTGGAGCAAGGTTTATGCATTATATTATTGTAGTGGCTGATCCAAAATTTTTGAATAAGTTTTTTGTTTCGGAAAAGGAATGTACCATTATTCAAAACTTTGCCGACCCTAGAGATTGGAAAGCATATGCCGTTGAAAACCGTGATGAGTTAGCGGGTAATCACCTATTTTATGTTGGGATGATTCGTGATATGTATTACGATATCGATCCAGTTTTGGCGGCGATTCACCTTTTGAAAAAAGACGGTATTGTGTGTGAATTACACCTTGTTGGATATTTTGGATCACGCACCCATTCAACATTTGAAAACCTTCCTTTTTGGACCGATATTAAAGAGCAAATTCACTTTTATGGTTTTTTAGAAACTGCAGAAGCCTATAAGATTTCCATGAAATGTAAAGTAGGTTTGTGCATTAAGAACCAACCAGAATCTATGCTGGTGTCACATGAACGCAAATGGTTTGAATATATGTGCATTGGTTTGCCTTCTGTGTTTTGTAACAGGGGAATTTATACCGATGTAAATAACAAATTTGAAATTGGCTTTGCCGTAAATCTAGAAAGTGCATCAGAAATTGCAGATAAAATAAAACAAATCCTGCTAGATAATAGGCTCCAAAAGAACCTTTCGAAGAATAACTTAATGGCTGCCCAAGCCCAATTTAATTGGCATTTAGAAGCCGAAAAATTACTTCAACTGTATGGGCATTTATTGGCCCAATAATTTCATTTTCTTTGGTTTTGGTCATTTTTATGTATTTATTAAGATACTTAAAGGGCAAAATCGCCATAAAAAATGGTATTCTTTATAATTTTCATTAGCTTTGATTCGTGATTCTTTGCGTTGGCCTGAGTGTTATTTTAACTCAGTTTAATGCTATAAACCAAAGCTTTTTAAAAATAAATTTGTACCTATATGGATTCAAAATTTACCAGAACTATTGTTCGTTTTTCATTATTGTTAATTTTAAGTGCGCAGCATTTAATTAGCAGCGCCCAAACCAATATTAGCGGAGTGCTAAACGCTGATTCAACCTTAACATTGGCTGGAAGCCCCTATATTGTTACAGGTAATTTGGTAATGTCAAATGGATTTACACTAACCATTAACCCTGGTGTTACTGTTAAATTTAATGCTAACGTAAGCATGTTGATTTTAGGTCAACTAAAGGCAAATGGTACTTCAATTGCACCTATTACCTTTACCGCAAATACGAACAGCCCAAGTGCAGGTTTCTGGGGAGGTATTTCCTTTGGAGCCAATTCAAGTGTTACCTCGGTAGATGCAAATGGCAACTATGTTTCGGGTCCTATTGTAAACAATGCAATCATTGAATATGCTGGTAGTGTTACGAGTGGTGTTTTTGGGTCAATTGCGCTAACAGGTTTGGCCTCCCCTTATATTACCAATTCAGAAATTAGATTTGGAGCCTATCCTGGTATTTATTCCAAAAACGGAACCAGTCCAGTTTATATCAAAAATACCTATGTGCATGATTGCGCTGCAGGAACCAGTACAGGTAGTTACACAAACTCTGCTGCGGGTATCAATATTCAAACCAGTACAAATGCTACTACCATTGATAATTGCATGATTTCAAAAAATACCGGTGCAGGTATTGCTGTTGTCAATAACAGTGCATTTTTTGCTAGAATTACAAACAACCAGATTTTTCAAAACAACAATTCCGTAACTGGCAACGGTGGTGGTATTTATTACAATTGCCGCGCTAAAATTTTAAACAATAAGATTTATAAAAACACGGCAACCACTGGAGCTGGTGTTTATTCTATTACCAATATTTCAACTTTGAGTGGTGGTTCACTTTCTTCAAATTTTATTTTTGGAAATTCTGGAACCAATGGTTCAGGATTTTTTGGCGCAATGGACAGTGCCACTAAAAATGTTTTTGCCTACAACTCCGCTGTTAACGATATCTTAAAAGTTAACAGAAATCAATACAATAACCACAACCAATACATAAATAATAGTGCACCAATTGTATTGAATTATACAGGGACATTCAATACTTTGGCCTTAAATCGTAATGCTTTTTCTAACAACAAATCAGGCTCTACCAATACAGCAATGGTTAAATTTGAAGGTACTTATCCATCAAGCGCTATTGAAAATAATTTCATGAGCAATACAGGTTTTACCTATTTCATGCAATTGTTAAATAACGACAATACCATTATAGCTCCTGTACAAAATTGTTTTTGGAAAACAACTGGTGTTCTTTCAAGTAGTGCAATACAAGCAATTGTTTATGATGTTTTGGATGATATCAACCAGGGCCAAATCAATTTCTCTCCATACCAAACGAATCCTCGTTTAGATTGTCCAATTTCTGCAGTTATTCAGCCCTTGAAAGCTATCATTGGCGATTCAGTTTTGGTATATTGGAATAGAAAAACGGGTGAAGATTTGGCTGGTTATAAGATTTATTATGGAGGTACCGCTGCTGGAATTTTTGCGAAATCTGTAAATGTGGTTAATGATACTTTCTGCAAAATTTCAGTTCTTGAAAATATAGATAGTATTGGTGTTTCTGCCTTTACTACTGCTGCCACGCAGACTTCAGCCGATTTTATTTCGGGTACACAATCTTGGTATACATTTGCAGATTGGGACAAACCACTGAATCCTACCTTGGTTTCTTTTAGCCCTAAAACAGCCAAAACAGGAGATACCATAACTATTACAGGTACAAACTTTACTGGCGCTAATGTGGTTAATTTTGGTGGTGTTCCTTCGAGTTATAATATTGTAAATACACCAAGTATAATTAAAGCAGTTGTTTCAACTGGCGCAAGTGGAAATGTATTTGTTCAAACGCCTGTTGGTGGAGTAACGCTTTCTGGATTTACTTATTTAGCGGTTCCCAATATTATTTCATTTTCGCCCAATTCAATTGGTGTAGGTAAAACAGTATTCATACGCGGTACCAATTTTACCACCGCTTCTTTTGTTAGTTTTGGCGGATTACCTGCGGCAGGATTTATCATTACTGGAGATACCTTAATCAGTGCTACGCTAGGTTCGGGCAATTCGGGAGATATTATTGTTATCAATGCCTTTGGGTCTGATACCATTTCTGGTTTTAATTTCTGTACTCCTTACTCATTGAATTTAGGCGATACCACTGCAGTATGCGGCGACAGTGTAATATTGGATGTAACAACTAATTATGCCAGTTATATTTGGAGTACTGGCGAAACAACATCTTCTATTTATGCAAAGAAGAATATGGCCTATTCTGTGCAAGTACTCGATGAATTTGGTTGCCCTAGCTCAGATAATACCCTCGTTATTTTAAATAAAGTTCCAAAACCAATTGTTTCGGGACGTGCTGCACTTTGCGCTGGTACCAGTGCTAGTTATAAAACTCCTAAAAATTCGGGTCGAACCTACAATTGGACTATTACAGGAGGTGCCATTACTGCTGGACAAGCAACAGATAGTGTTTATGTAACATGGGGAGCGGCAGGTACAGGCACGCTTCAGGTAAGCGATTCTGTGGATGCTACAGGATGTTTTGCCATTTCATCTGTTTATAATGTTTCAATAAACGAAAATCCTAACCCAGTTATTTTAGGGAAAGATTCGGTTTGTGCTTCAAGTTTCCAATCCTATAAAATACCGAATGCAACAGGACATGTTTGCCAATGGACACTTACTGGTGGAACAATTATTACCGGTCAAGGTACAGATAGTATTTATGTTTCATGGGGTGCAGCTGGTCTGCGCACTATGTCGGTAAGCGATTCAAATACCGTTACTGGATGTAAAGGAAATTCTACTGTAAAAGACATTCGTATTTTGGCAAATCCAACCCCACTGGTAATTGGTTCGAACAGAGCTTGTGCTGGTTCAACATACGGTTATAGCACCTCACAAGTGGCTGGTCATACCTACACCTGGACGGTTAACAATGGTGTTATTGTTTCAGGACAAGGCACAAGTGCCATCAATGTTACTTGGAATGTTGGCGTTACTTTTGGAACATTAAACGTTTCCGATTCCTTAAATGCTACTGGTTGTAAGGGTAGAAGTTCTAATTTAGTTGTTACTGTCAATCCATTACCAAGCCCTGTAATTAGTGGGCCGAGCCAAGTTTGTGCTTCAAGTAATACCATGTTTACCACCAATAAAATTGCGGGAATGTCTTACCAATGGACTGTTACTGGAGGTGTAATTTCATCGGGACAAAATTCTGATACCGTTTATGTAACTTGGGGTGCAGCGGGAGCTGGAACATTGGTTGTAACAGACTCAATAAATGCTACCGGATGTAAAGGCAGTACTTTACCATTTAATGTATTTATTAATGCTGTTCCTACGCCTGGCGTAACAGGTAAAGATTCTGTTTGTGCCAATAGCAGTGCATTTTACCAAACAAGCTTGGCATTAGGCCATGCTTATGAATGGATTGTAAATGGTGGAACCATTGTATCTGGTCAAGGTACCGAAAGTATTTTGGTGTCTTGGACTTTACCAGGTACTGGTAATATTAGTTTAAAAGATTCTAATACCACAAGTGGTTGTGTGGGTATTTCGCCAAGCCTAACGGTATCCATTTTACCTGTTCCGAACCCAATAATTGCTGGTCCGGTTGCCTTGTGTGCAAGCAGTAATGCAAGTTACTCAACAAGTTCAAATACGGGCAGGTATTATGTTTGGACTGTTACAGGCGGTGTAATCAATTCTGGTCAAGGTACTTCAACTATCAATATTACTTGGAATACAGGTATTCCAATGGGTACATTAACCGTTTTAGATTCTGTTATAGCAACAGGTTGTAAAGGTTTAAGTGCACAAACAGATGTTATATTAAATGCATTGCCAACGCCTGTAATAGCAGGATTGAATAGTGTATGTGCTAACAGTGCAACTTCTTATATCACACCTAAAAACGCAGGTCATACTTATCGTTGGACTATTTCGGGTGGTGTTATTAACTTTGGACAAGCAACTGATAGCATCAGGGTAACATGGGGGGCTGCGGGTGCAGGTACCTTAACAGTGAGCGATTCTATCAATGCAAGTACTTGTAAGGTTACCACCGCGCCATTTGCGGTTACTATTAATGCAAATCCAACGCCCGTTGTAACAGGAGCCAATAATGTTTGCGTATCAAGTGTGAAAACATATACCACACCATCAAATCCAGGTAGAACTTATATTTGGACGGTTACAAACGGAACAATTATTTTAGGGCAAGGTACTTCAAGCTTAACCGTTGCCTGGAATACTGCAGGTTTTGGTATAGTAAATGTGAAAGATTCTGTAAATGCCACTGGCTGTAAAACCACCTCTTCAAATGTATTTGTAACCGTTAATGCCAGTCCTACGCCAGTTGTTTCTGGTTTGGCCAATGTTTGCGAAGGCGCAAGTAATAATTATTCAACACCATTTAATAACGGTAGAATTTATAATTGGACCATCACTGGTGGTGTAATTACCGCAGGTGCCGGAACTTCAAATGTTACTGTAACATGGGGTACTGCTGGAACTGGTTCGTTGGTAGTTAGTGATTCAAGTATTTCAACAGGTTGTAAGGCCTTTTCAAATAGTTTGGGTGTAACAATCAATCCAATTCCTGCGCCAATTGTAGCTGGCAGAGATACGGTTTGTACCGGGTCTGTGAAAACTTATTCAACTGTTTCAGCTACTGGACATACCTATAAATGGTCGGTAACAGGTGGAACTATCAATTTTGGTCAAGGAACAGCAAGCATAGATGTGAATTGGGCTGCTGCTGGCGTTGGAACCGTTCAAGTTAGAGATTCTATAAATGGATCAAGCTGCATTGGAACTTCTCCAATTTTAACAGTTAGTATTCAGTCCGACCCAAATCCTGTAATTTCTGGACCTAGCACCTTGTGTGCAACTAATTCTGCAGCCTACACAACGCCATTTAACCCAGGTAGAACGTATTTATGGACTGCTACAGGTGGAAATATTATTGCCGGCCAAGGAACACCAAATATATTGATTACATGGGGGGCTGCAGGAATAGGTAGTGTTGTTGTATCTGATTCAAATAATATTGGTGGTTGCAAAACAACTACAGCTCCATACACTATTTTATTGGTTCCTAATCCAACTCCTGTGATAACGGGTGCGAATACAGTTTGTGACGGATCCTTCCAAAACTATACAACACCTTCAAACACAGGAAGGGCATATGTTTGGAAAATAAGCGGTGGTTCAATTATTGCAGGGCAAGGAACTGCTAGTGTAGATGTATTGTGGGGTACAATAGGAACTGGTACGCTAAGTGTAAGTGATTCTGTAATTGGTTCGGGATGTATGGCAACCACACCAGATTATTTGGTGAGCATAGTTGCGAGTCCTGCGCCAATCATTACTGGTTCAAGCATGGTTTGTTTGAATGCAACGGCTACCTATACCACACCAAACAATACCGGAAGGGTTTATACTTGGATGGTAACTGGTGGAACTATTTTATCTGGTCAGGGTACTTCAAGCATAGATGTGCTATGGGGGGCTTTGGGTTCAGGATCCGTTTCTGTAACAGATAGTGTAATTGCCACAGGTTGTAAATCACAAACCTTGCCATTTATGGTTTCAATAGGCGTTAATCCAACAGCGTTAATTTCAGGTGCGAATATTGTATGTGCAAATGCTGTTATTAACTACGGAACAATTGCCAATCCAAATAGAACATACATTTGGACTCCAATCGGAGGTACTGTAATTGCCGGTCAGGGTACCGCAAATGTGCAAGTGGCTTGGGCAAATAGTGGTAATACAAGTATTTATTTACTTGATTCAATGAATGGCACAGGATGTAAGGCGGTGGCCTCCCGTAATTTAATCGTTAACTTACTTCCAAGCGCCTATTTCAGCTTGTTCCAATCAGGTGGAGCTGTTACCTTAAATCCATCACAATCGGGTATGAATTACAAATGGTATTTTGGCGATGGTGATTCAAGTACTTTTGGCGTTCCTACACATTTCTATGCACTAAATGGACTATATACAGTTCAATTACATATTACAAGTAAAGCTGGATGTTCAAGTGACAGTAGCATGGATTTAGATATGACCCAAGTAGGATTGCAAGATCTATTTGCAGCCAATTTTGGAATGAAAGCAACGCCAAATCCTTTTAGCGGTGAAACCAAAATTTCATTTGTATTAAATACTACTGCTAAAGTAAGTTTAGATGTTTTTGATTTAACAGGAAGAATGGTACATAGCATTGTAAACAAAGAAGTATTGCATGCCGGTCAAATGGAATATGTATTTGATGCGAACCAAGCTGGAACCGCAGCTGCCGTTTATATGTTGCGATTACAAATAGGAGATCAATCCCAATTTATTCGTTTGGTTCAAACCGAACAGCAATAAAATATTTATCAAAAAGAAAATGCCCTTTGAAATTTATTTTGAAGGGCATTTTTTTTGTAGCTACTTTTTGTCTTCATTCGCAGTATGCAGCCCACACTTATAGTTATTACAGGACCCACGGCGGTTGGTAAAACTAAACTCGCTATTGATCTTGCCTTGCAATTAAATGCCGAAATTATTTCAACAGATTCACGACAGTTTTTTAAAGAAATGTCAATTGGAACGGCAAAGCCGAGCGATGACGAATTGAAAACAGTACCCCATCATTTTATTAATAATTGTACGGTTTCTGATTATTATTCTGCAGGTGATTTTGAAAGAGATGCACTTAAAAAAATTGATAACTTGTTTAATGCAGGTCACCAATATGTAATTGCAGTAGGAGGTTCTGGACTCTATGTAAAGGCATTGTGTGAGGGTTTAGATGAAATGCCAGCGGTTGATTTGGAATTGCGCAATACGCTCATCTCCAATTTTGAAACCCATGGTATTACTTGGTTACAAGAAAAATTAAAAACATTAGATGCAGAAAAATATGCGCGGGTTGATCACCACAATCCGCAACGTTTGATGCGTGCCATTGAATTAACTAGTCAGGCGCCAGTTGCTCCAAAACCAAAAGCCATTCGGCCGTTTAAGATTCTAAAATTTGGTGTAGAAATGCCTCGAGAAGCGCTATATGATAGAATTAATAAAAGGGTAGATTTAATGATGGAGGCAGGTTTATTGGAAGAGGCAACAGCTCTTCATGCATTAAGAAATTTGAATGCTTTGCAAACGGTAGGTTACAATGAATTGTTTGATTATTTAGAAGGCAAATTGGATTTAGCTAAGGCTGTAAGCCTCATAAAACAACATACGCGTAATTATGCCAAAAGGCAAATGACTTGGTTTAAGGCGGATGGTGAAATTGAATGGATTAATGCGCAGAATGGGCTAAGTCAAATTCAAGAAGCCCTATAGGGTAAGGATTAAATGCTCCAAAAAAATATTACCTTTGCTTCGAATTAAGAAAGCATGGAATTATTAGAACTTTTTATGAAAGCCTCTACATGGCTATCCCTCATTACACTTACGGTAATGGAGATTGTCTTGGGTATTGACAATGTGATTTTTATTTCACTTGTTACAGGACGATTGCCCAAAGTGAAACAAAACAAAGCACGTAAATTGGGTTTGTTTTTTGCTTTGTTCATCCGTATTATTTTGTTGGCTTTCATTAGCTATATTGTTAATGAATTAAAAGATCCAATTTTTATACTCCTAGAACATGGTGTTAGTTGGAGAGATATTATTTTATTAGCAGGCGGATTGTTCTTAATTTATAAAAGCACACTAGAAATATTTGAATTGTTAGAAGATGGCGGAGATGCTAGCAATCCCAAAGCGCATCCCAGTTTTTGGAATGTAGTTTTTATGGTTATTTTGATTGATATAGTTTTTTCATTTGACTCTATAATTACAGCGGTTGGTTTGGCGCAAGAATTACCAGTAATGATTTTGGCAGTTATTTTTTCAATGATTATTATGTTGTTTTTCTCTGGCGTTATCTCAGATTTCATAAATAAACACCCCAGTGTTAAATTGCTTGCCTTGGCCTTTTTATTGGTAATTGGTATTATGCTGCTGGTAGAGGGCTGGAGTCATGAGATTGCAGAACATTACAACTTAAAAGGCTATGTATATTTTGGAATGGCATTTTCTGTGATGGTGGAATTGTTGAACATGAAAATGAGAAAAAAGAAATCGAATCCTGTTATTTTAAAGGATATTTATAAGTAGTTTTTATGCGACCAGAGGTAAAGTTTAGCGATTGGGGTTTAATAGATTACCAATTGGCTTGGGACCAGCAGGAGGCTTTGTTTAAGCAGGTTGTTGATCAAAAATTTGCCCAGCGCGAAATGGATCCTAGCGTTAGAACTACCCTTCCCAATAATTTAATTTTTTGCCAACATCCACATGTTTTTACCTTAGGAAAAAGCGGTAATAAAAGCAATTTATTGCTTGACGAGGATGGTTTAAGTAATGCCGCGGCAAGTTTTTACCCTATTAACCGCGGAGGTGATATTACCTATCATGGTCCGGGCCAATTGGTGGCTTATCCCATTTTAGACCTAGAGCAATTCTTTACAGATATTCATAAATACCTGCGTTTTTTAGAAGAAGCAATTATTACTACTTTGGCTGAATACGGCATAGTTGGAGGGCGTTTTGAAGGATATACCGGGGTTTGGCTCGAACCGGATAAAAAAACTGCTCGAAAAATTTGTGCCATGGGGGTAAGGTGCAGCCGTTGGGTAACCATGCATGGATTAGCCTTAAATGTAAATACAGATTTGTCTTATTTTAAAAATATTATTCCTTGTGGCATAGATGACAAGGCGGTCACCAGTATGGAAAAGGAATTGGGGTATGCCCTTGATTTTAATGAAGTTTCGCAGAAACTGAAAAACAATATTGCCAATCAATTTGATTTTTTTTATTCGCCAGAATAAAAGTTTAGCCAAAAAAAATCAGCCTATTTTATTGAAATTATTTTGCGTACTCAATTTTGAGAATCCATCGCTATTGCATAGGTTTGAAACATGCAAAAGATTTTAAATTATATTGATGGTAACTTGATAGAGCCTAGTGCAGGTCAATATATGGATAATATTAATCCTGCAACGGCAGAGGTTTATAGCCTATGCCCAAACAGTGATGCAAGTGATGTAGAACTAGCATACCAAGCTGCCGCAAAGGCTTTTCCATTGTGGAGTGAAATGCCAAGCAATAAACGCAGCAAAATAATGATGCGCATTGCGCAGTTAATTGAGCAAAATATAGAAGAATTGGCGCTTGCAGAATCAATAGACCAAGGTAAACCTTTGTGGTTGGCTAAAAATGGAGAGATCCCACGTGCCCAAGAAAACTTTCATTTTTTTGCCACAGCTATTGAACATTTTGCCTCAGAAGCGCATGCCATGGGAAACCATGCCTTAAACTATACTTTGAGAACTCCAATTGGCGTGGTGGCATGTATTAGTCCTTGGAATTTACCCTTGTATTTATTTACATGGAAAATTGCTCCTGCTATTGCTGCGGGTAATTGTGTGGTGGCAAAGCCTTCAGAAATTACGCCCATGACGGCCTTTCTGTTTAGTAAAATTTGTATTGAGGCAGGTTTGCCTAAAGGGGTCTTAAATATTGTGCACGGCCTAGGTCCAAATGTTGGATCGGCAATGGTTGCGCACCCTAAAATTTCTACCATTTCATTTACCGGTGGAACCAAAACAGGTGCAGAAATTGCCCGTGTAGCTGCACCCATGTTTAAAAAATTGTCTTTAGAATTGGGTGGTAAAAATCCAAATATCATTTTTGCCGATTGTGATTTTGAAAAAACGGTAAAAGAAAGTGTTCGTGCCAGTTTTACTAACCAAGGCGAAATTTGTTTATGTGGTTCACGTATCTACATTGAACGTGCTATTTACGAGAAATTTAAAACAGCAT
>CANFSD010000003.1 GCA_947449515.1 Bacteroidota bacterium | reverse complement strand
TTTTATATGTCAAAAATCACGCACGAAGAGTTGCTGGAAGCGGGAGTGCACTTTGGTCACTTAACCCGTAAATGGAATCCGAAAATGGCACCATATATTTTTATGGAGAAAAACGGAATCCACCTCATCGATTTACACAAAACAGCTGTTAAGCTGGATGAGGCCGCTCAAGCCATTAAAAACATCGTAAAATCAGGACGTAAAGTTCTTTATGTTGCTACTAAAAAGCAAGCAAAAGAAATTATGGAAACTGAAGCGAAACGCGTTAACATGCCTTACGTATGCGACCGTTGGTTAGGTGGAATGCTTACCAATTTCGGTACCGTTAGAAAGAGCATCAAAAAAATGCAAACGCTTGAGAAACTGGCTCAAGATGGTACTTACACTAATATCAACAAGAAAGAGCGTTTGATGATCGATCGCGAAAAAATCAAGTTGAACAAAGTATTAGGTGGTATCTCTGATTTGAACCGTTTACCTGCTGCCTTGTTAATCGTTGATATCAAAAGGGAACACATTGCAGTAGCTGAAGCTACTAAATTGAATATCCCTACCTTTGGTATCGTAGATACAAACTCAGATCCTACATTAGTAGATTTCCCAATCCCTGCAAATGATGATGCAGCAAAATCAATCGCTTTGATTACCCGCTACATCACAGACGCTATCGTTGAAGGTTTATCTGAACGCAAACGCGAAAAAGAAGAAACCGCCGACAAAGAAGCAGTTGCTGAGAAAGAGGAAGCATAAATTAAAAGCCTCCGTTCCCAACTGGAGAACGGAGGCTTTTTTTTACCAAAAAAATAATCCATTTAAAAAACAGAACTCATGAGTACAAATACAATTAGTGCTGCAGACGTAAATAAACTTCGCCAAATGACCGGCGCAGGAATGATGGACTGCAAAAAAGCTTTACAAGAAACCAATGGTGATTTTGATTCAGCTGTAGATTTCTTGCGTAAAAAAGGTGCAAAAATTAGCGCTAACCGCGCAGACCGTGATGCAAAAGAAGGTGCAATTATTGCTAAAGTTACTGCCGATTCTAAATTAGGTGTAATCGTTCAGTTAAGTTGTGAAACCGATTTCGTTGCTAAAAACGAAGATTTCGTAGCTTTCGTTCACAAATTAGCTGATATCGCTCTTGCAAACAAAGCTGCTTCTGCTGATGCTTTAAAAGCACTTCCAATGGACGGTTTAACTGTTGCAGATAAAATCACTGAACAAGTGGGTAAAATCGGAGAAAAAATCGACGTAGTTAAATACGAAATCGTAACAGGCGAAAATATAGTTCCTTATATCCATGCTGGAAATAAATTAAGTGTTTTGGTTTCTTTAAACCTTGCACCTACCGAAGCTAATTTTATTGCAGGTAAAGACGTAGCAATGCAAATTGCAGCTCTTAACCCAGTTGCAGTAGATAAAGATGGCGTTGATCCAACAATCGTTGAACGTGAAATCGCAATTGGTATGGACCAAGCTAGAGCTGAAGGAAAACCAGAAGCTATGTTAGAAAAAATTGCACAAGGTAAATTGGGTAAATTCTACAAAGATTCTACTTTATTGAACCAAGAATTTGTTAAAGATAGCAGCAAGTCAATTGCTCAAATGCTTGAAGGCGTTGAAAAAGGCCTAACAGTAAATAGCTTCAAACGAATTTCTTTATAATTCATTTAAAAATCCTCTTCACTCGAAGGGGATTTTTTTTGCCCTATAATCAGCAAGTTTGCCAGAATAATGTGCCTGTTAAGACAAATCGGAATATAGAATCACTTTCAATTCTAGTATTTTATTAATATTGCAGTACAATTAATCCCTTCAAGTTTCCAAAACAAACCTTCTATGAAATACAAACGCGTACTCTTAAAACTTAGTGGCGAATCACTAATGGGCGAAATGCAATATGGGATCGACCCGAAAATTTTGATCCAATATGCCTCTGATGTAAAAAATGTAGTAGATGCTGGAGTGGAAGTTGCAATTGTTATCGGTGGTGGAAATATTTTCAGAGGCGTACAAGGTGTTGCTGGCGGTTTGGTAGAGCGCGCCCAAGGTGATTATATGGGAATGCTTGCAACTGTTATTAATTCAATGGCATTGCAAGGAGCCCTAGAAAAAATTGGTATTAAAACGCGCCTTTTAACTGCCATCCACATGGAGCAAATTGCCGAGCCTTTTATTCGCAGAAGAGCAATTAGACATTTAGAAAAAGGAAGGGTGGTTATTTTTGGTGCTGGTACTGGAAACCCATATTTTACAACAGATTCAGCGGCGGCTTTGCGTTCGGTTGAAATTGATGCTAATTTGGTATTAAAAGGAACAAGAGTGGATGGTATTTATTCTGCCGATCCAGAAAAAGATCCTAGCGCAACGCGCTTCGACCAAATAAGTTTTGAAGAAGTTTATGAACGTGGTTTAAATGTAATGGACATGACGGCCATTACTTTATGCCAAGAGAACAAAATGCCAATAGTGGTATTTGATATGAACAAAGCTGGGAATTTCTTACGTGTATGCCAAGGTGAAGACGTAGGAACAACAGTATGCTAACAAATTAAAGCCAGTTTATCTGGCTTTTTTTATGCCTGTACTACGGCATTTCTAATGCCTAAAACAGATTTCACTTTCATTTGAATTCCTTTAGCATCATAACCACATTCTGCATAAAGTTCAGGTTGCTCACCATGCTCTACGGTAGCATCTGGCATACCCATACGCGTTAAATCTGCTTGGTAATGGTGCTCAGCCATAAATTCTAATACGGCTGAACCAAAACCACCCACTATGGTTCCATCCTCAACTGTAATAATGTGTTTAAATTTACCAAAAACCTCATGCAGCATTTCTTCATCGAGGGGTTTCGCAAAACGCATATCATAATGCGCACCAGAAACACCTTCCTTATCTAAAAGATTGAGGGCAGTTTGTGCCATAATACCGGCTGTACCAAAACTCAAAATGGCAATATCATTTCCATCACGTAATTTTCTTCCCTTACCAATTTGAATTTCTGCAAACGGACGTTTCCAATCAATTAAAACACCATTTCCCCTGGGATACCTTATTGAAAATGGACCCGCATTTTTATCAAGGGTAGCTGTAAACATTAAATTGCGTAACTCCTCTTCATTCATTGGAGCAGAAACTACCATATTAGGTATGCAACGCATAAATGGAATATCAATTCCACCATGGTGTGTTGGCCCATCGGCACCAGCTAAACCAGCCCTATCCATACAAAATACCACGTGTAATTTTTGCAAGGCTACATCGTGTACTACTTGATCATAGGCTCGTTGCATAAAAGTAGAATAAATATTGCAGAAAGGAATTAATCCTTGCGTAGCCATCCCTGCACTAAAAGTTACTGCATGTTGCTCTGCTATTCCAACATCAAAAGCCCTGTCTGGCATGGCCTTCATCATAATATTCATGCTACTTCCTGAAGGCATAGCAGGTGTAACACCTACAATCTTTGGATTCAATTCGGCTAATTCTACAAGTGTATTACCAAAAACATCTTGGTATTTTGGAGGTTGAGGACTGTTTACCGGAACCTTAATAATTTCTCCACTAACTTTATCGAACAAACCAGGCGCGTGCCATTTTGTTTGGTCCTTTTCTGCTGGAGCAAAACCCTTACCTTTCACCGTAACACAATGCAATAATTTAGGACCTGGGATTTTTTGTAAATCCTGGAAAATCTTGACCAAATGATTCACATCATGGCCATCTACTGGTCCAAAATAACGGAAGCCTAAAGCTTCAAAAAGGTTACTGTGACGCAACAAACCACCCTTTAAGGTATCATGAACCTTTGATAAAATATCTTGTGAAACTTGCCCAACTTTACTTAAGCGATCTAAAGTTTTCCAAATATCATCCTTAAACTTATTGTAGGTAGGAGAAGTTGTTATATCTGTTAAGTATTCTTTTAATGCACCCACATTTGGGTCGATACTCATACAATTATCATTTAATACTACAATGATATTAGCATTGGCCACACCTGCATGATTTAAGCCTTCAAAAGCCATTCCGCCAGTTAAAGCTCCATCGCCAATTACGGCAATATGCTGTTTATCGTTTTCACCTTTAAGCTTGGAAGCAACTGCCATTCCCAAGGCTGCAGAAATTGAAGTTGAAGAGTGCCCAACACCAAAAGCATCATATTCACTTTCACTTCTTTTAGGAAAACCTGAGAGGCCCTTATAAAGTCTATTGGTATGGAATACATCTCTTCTACCTGTTAAAATTTTATGGCCATAGGCTTGGTGCCCTACATCAAATATGAGTTGGTCAACTGGAGTATTAAAAGCATAATGTAAGGCAACTGTTAATTCAACTACACCAAGACTTGCACCAAAATGACCACCATAAACAGAAACGGTATCAATAATATACTGACGGAGTTCTTCGGATATTTTAACCAAATCATCTTCCTCAAATTTTCGCAAATCTGCAGGGTATTTGATTTTATCTAGATTTGGACCAGCGTGGATTTTCATTTTTTGCATAAAGGGGTAATAAATTACCGAAGTTCACAATTAGAATAAACCTTATAACACAAATGTGATTAACAAAGTTTTTCCAAAAACATTGGTAAAAATAACTAATTCAATTAGAATAAGAAAATCAACGAAAAAAATGCGTGATTATTACTTAATACTTATAAGCGAGCATCGCTCACAATAAGGTCTTTAGGATGAATAGACAATACTGGCACAGGACTCTTTTTAACCATTTGCTGCGAGTATTTACCAGAAAACAAGGAAGTGAAATTTGTTTCTTGTTCAGTCATAATTACAATCATGCCAGCACCTATTTCGGTAGCATAAGCAATTATTTGATCTGTTGGATTTGCGCCAATCCTAATATCCATTTGGTGGCTAAAGCCCTTATCCTCTAAATGTCTTGAAACCTGACCAAGGTAATTTTTTACTGCCACCTCAGCATCTTTGCTCTTTCCATTTGAAACACCTAGTAAACAAATTTTTGCGTTAAAAGCACGGGCCATGGCAATTGCATAAGGTACTTTTTGCCGAGTTTCAAAGGAGGAGTCTAATGGAACTACAATTTTATTAATGGTAAACTCGCTTTTATTGCTGGGAATTGTTAAAACCATTCTAGCAATTTGGTCAATTAACTTATTTGCATCCCCGGCAGTAAGAAAGCCGTTTTGACTGCCCTCATCTTGCAAAGGGACAATCATTAACTCATTTTTGGATGCCTTAAAATGTTTGGCTAAATCTCCTTTACTGGAGATAGGCTCAAAATCAAAGGAAACAGGAAAACCAATTTTATTGTTTCCTAAACCAAAAATGGTCGCCCTAGACCTATAAAAAATTTGCAATTTTTCAGCAATATGGAGGGAAGCTGCACAAGTTTTTGGCTCACCAGCTGCTAGGCAAAAATTTGAAATTGAAATAAGCATACAATAAAAATTTTATACAAGATATTAAAATAATATTATAAAATCCAATTTATCTGATTATTATTTACTAATAATCAGTGCTTTTCAGGAAAAAAGTCTCAATAAAATAGGTGTAGAAACGCACAAAATATAATAGAAGCGAGTTTTTGTAAATTTTGCTATTTCCACTACAAAGGAAACACTTTAAATTATTGATATTCAAAAAAATATTCGCAAATTCTTCTAATTGCCTTTAAAGGCCGGCTTACGTTTTTCATTAAACGCACTAACACCTTCTTTATAATCATTGCTTCTGCCCGCAATTTCCTGACAGTAGGCTTCGTATTCTAACATGGTGTCTAAGTCGCTCGTAAAGGATTTATTTAACATTTTTTTCATGAGGCCAATTGCCTTCGTTGGCGCTAAAGCGTATTGCATAGCCAAAGCATTCACAGCCTCATCTAGTTCTTCAGCCTTCACTACTTTATTTACCATTCCCCAATCGGCAGCTTGCTGGGCGCTCACTTTTGAACCCAAGGTTGCTAATTCAAAGGCTCGGGCCGAACCTACCAAGCGAGGCAAAAAATAAGAAGAACCAGAATCCAACACCAAACCAACATTTACAAAAACTTCAATTAAACTGGCATTTTCAGCAGCAATAATCAAGTCACAGGCCAGGGCCAATGAACATCCTGCTCCAGCAGCAACACCATTAAGTTTGCAAATAACAGGAATATTAAGCCCTCTAATGGCTTTTATCATGGGATTGTAGCGTTTGTAAAGGCTTTCACTCAAACTCCTATTTTGACTGCCTGCTATAGCCTTTAAATCTTGTCCGCTGCAAAATGCCTTGCCAGCTCCAGTAATTACTAATACACGAATGCTCTTGTCTTTAGCCGTTTTCTTTAATGCATCATTTACATCATTGCTCAATTGCTCATTAAATGCATTGAAAACATCTGGACGATTAAGTGTAAGATTTGCAATGCCATCTTTAACATCAAATAAAATTGTTTCGTAACTCATAATCTAAAAAATAATAAATAAATAAGACATATTCATGCATACAAACATGCATACAAATCCTAAGCAAAAGCCTGTATAGATTTGTGTAGGTAAATGGGCATTTAAACTAAGTCGCGCACTGGCTACCAAACCACTAAAAAGGATAAAAATTAACAACAAGTATCTAACATCTAAAAAGCCAAAGAAGCCGGCACTCGCCAATAATCCTGCAGCCGCACCAAGTGTGGCTAAATGAATGCTAATTTTAGTATAAAAATTAATGATAAAAACACTGAATAGAATAACTATGCAAGCCAATAAATAACTCAAAATAAATGGTGGAGAAGAGGCAGATTTATAAAAATTATAATAGATAAAAACGTACATGATGATGGAGAAAAAATAGGGCAAATTTCGTTCCTGTTTTTCTCTTAAATGAATGGATTCAACCTTACCTGTTAAACGCAATGCAAAAACCAATAGAAGTGGCACCAAGCTTGAAAGAATAAAGATAAAACCCACATAGAATAATTGAACCTTCAATGGCAAACCAACAGCTAATTGCGGAAAAAAATCAAACAATAAGTACAAACACAATAAGTTCATAAAAACAGGATGTGCTATCACTGAAAGTGCTTTTGCCAAGAATCTATTCATTGCTATGGCTTAACGGCTATAACGCTTATTTCTACGTTTGAATTCAATGGCAATTTTACCACTTGAACAGTTTCACGTGCAGGATAATTACCAGAAAAATAACTTCCGTATACTTCATTGATGGCTGCAAAATCACCAAGATCAACGCAGAAAATGGTGGTTTTAACAACATTTGAAAAATCCATTCCAGCATCCTTCAAAATTCCAGCAAGGTTTTCCATTACTTGCTTTGTTTCTGCTTTAATGTCGCCAGTTACCATTTCACCAGTATGCGGATTTTTGGGTACTTGGCCACTTACGTATAGGGTGCCATTAATTAAAACTCCATGACTGTAAGGACCAATTGGCTCAGGAGCATTTTTGCTTGTAATAATTTTCTTTTCCATGTGTGTGGGCTTATTATCTTTGTTATTGTTAAGATGTTGCGAATATGAAAGTTTTGGCGAGAGGTTCAATGAACCGAATAAAAGAATTGCAAGAAAAGTTGAAAGGTGTTTCATGTGAATTAACCTGCATTGATGATAGCGATTTAACCAGTGCTAATGTACACCAGTTTGATTTAATATTTGACCTCAAATTTGATGAAAAAACTGAACAATTGCACTATTATGCTGGATTAAAAAACATTCCTGTATTTGTTTGTGCTGTAAAACAGCAATTAGCAAAGGCTGTGTTTGAATGTAAACAAAAAATTGAATGCAGGTTATTTGGCATAAACGCATTGCCTACCTTTCTCAATAGATCATTAACAGAGGTATCCCACTTTCATAAGGAAGATATAACAGCCCTACAACAATTAATGCAAGAGTTGGGTTGGGATTATAAAGTTGTGGAAGACCGTGTTGGTATGGTTACACCCAGAATCTTATTTATGATTATCAATGAGGCTTGCTACACGCTCCAAGAGGGAACTGCTAGCAAAGAAGACATTGATACTAGTATGAAACTTGGAACCAATTACCCATTTGGTCCTTTTGAATGGGCCAATAAAATTGGAATCAAACATGTTTATGAAACACTTGAGGCACTTTATCAAGACACGCACGACGAACGTTACCGCGTTTGCCCGCTCCTTAAGACAACCTTTTTAAAAGGCGAAGAATTTTAGGGAACGCATCAAGATATAAAACAAAAAAGCAGCTAAGTAAACTTAGCTGCTTTTTTTATTCGGTTTGAACCAAATCTTATTTGATTTTAAACGCTTTTTTAACTTTATCTACCATGTCTAATTTTTCCCAAGTAAATAGCTCAACTTTAAATTTAGCCATTTTACCATCTGGTCCTTTAAACTCTTTGGTTACTATTTCGTTCTTACGACCCATATGTCCATAAGCAGCAGTTTCGCTGTAGATTGGGTTACGCAATTTCAAACGGGTTTCAATACCATAAGGAGTCATATCAAACAATTTTGAAACTTGTTTGGCAATTTCTCCATCAGTCATTTTTACTTTAGAAGAACCATAAGTATCAATGAAAATACCCATAGGATCTTTTACACCAATAGCATAAGATACTTGCACCAATACTTCGGTACAAACACCAGCAGCTACTAAGTTTTTAGCAATATGACGTGTAGCATAAGCTGCAGAACGGTCAACTTTTGAAGGATCTTTACCAGAGAAAGCTCCACCACCATGTGCACCTTTACCGCCATAAGTATCTACAATAATTTTACGGCCAGTTAGGCCAGTATCGCCATGCGGACCACCAATTACGAATTTACCTGTTGGGTTAATGTGGTAAGTAATTTTATCATTGAACAGGTGTGCAAACTTCTTGTATTTTGCTTTAACACGAGGAATTAAAATCTTGATAATATCTTCTTTGATTTTAGCCAACATTTTAGCCTCAGCTGCAAAATCATCATGTTGAGTAGACAAAACAATTGCATCAATACGCACTGGATTGTTGTTATCATCATATTCTAAGGTCACTTGGCTTTTTGCATCTGGACGCAAATATTTGATGGCTTTGTTTTCGCGACGAAGTGCTGCCAATTCGATAAGAATTTTGTGCGCTAAGTCAAGAGCCAAAGGCATGTAATCAGCAGTTTCGTTGGTTGCATAACCAAACATCATTCCCTGGTCTCCAGCACCTTGATCTTGTTTTTTCTTACGATCAACACCTTGGTTGATATCTGCAGATTGTTCATGAATTGCAGAAAGGATACCACAAGAATTTGCTTCAAACATATATTCGCTTTTGGTATAACCAATTTTGCGAATAACGCCACGTGCAATTTCTTGAACATCTAAATAAGATTTAGATTTTACCTCTCCAGCCAAAACAACTTGTCCGGTGGTAACCAAGGTTTCGCAAGCAACTTTTGATTCAGGATCAAAAGCCAAAAAATTATCAATTAATGCATCCGATATTTGATCGGCAACTTTGTCTGGGTGTCCTTCACTTACAGACTCTGACGTGAATAAATAAGCCATGTTTTATGTTCTTTTTTAAAAATATTTCAAGTTAACACTAAGCAAACTTTGAGGACTCTTCGCAGATATTGGTGAACTATATTTGACAAGAAAGTCCGCATTGCTTTACCACCGTGGCGTTCTTCCCGGTTGGCATCCTTTCCCAATAAAGTGAAAGAATTCTTAATGCACTGCAAAAGTATTGGAATTTAATAAAAAACAAAGCCAAAATAAAAAAAGCACCTTTTGGTGCTTTTTTTATTTTAAGTATTTGAACCAAAATCGCTACAAGCCTTGGTTATAGGTTTTATTTGACCTTGATCTGCTATAAGAAGTGTTACGAACATTCATAGCTACAGAAAAATAGAACATTTGGCTGGTGGTGTTTGCATAGATCTTTTCGCCACTTGCCACGAAATTTTTATTGTAAAAATCAGACAAATAATATTTAAATTTCATGTTAAAGCCTCCTTTTAGGTTAACGCCCATAAATACACTCGGCATAAAAGCATTGGTTCGGTTACTGAACCAAACATTAAACTTGTGAACTTTGTCTTCATTTACAAATATTTTTTCTTTGTAATTCAAAGCTATTTCTCCTTCTACGCCTGCATACAAGTAAGTATCTTCGTCTAGGTTTCCAATTTTTATTGCCAAAGGAATACCAACATAATAGTTTCTCCTTTTAATCATAGAATCTCCTCTTGTTGAAATAAATCCAACATTTCTAATTGCAGCACCTGTGTAAATGCCCACCTTGTCATTAAAATCAAAATGTTGGAAGCTGCCAAGGTGAAAGAAGCATGTAAATCGCACTGGTGTGTTTATTTGTTCCCCTTTAATTTTATAATCTGCAAAGGAAAAAATAAGTTCGCCACTTGAGGTGGAATAAGTGCTCACTTGCGCTTTTGTGGGCATAAATGCCACTAAAGAAAGCAGTAGGGTATAGATTTTTCTCATTAGGTTTTTATTAGTTCTTCAACAAAAATATATTTTTACTCAATATTTCCTTGTCTTGAACAGAATAGTTTTGGTTTTGGTAGTAATTTCGCATAGCCGCCTTGTATTCAAGGTTTGCCGAAAAGTAGTTGGCTAAATCTGCAGCTGGACCCGCCAACCTGCTATTGGTAGAGAGCATTGCTTGAAACAGAGAAGCAATTACATCTTGGTTAAAGGTTTGGGTTGATTTTAAAATGTTAAAAGCTTGCCCCCTTGTTCTGAATTCAAAATTAGGTGATGCAAAAATTGACAATTCTTTTCTCGCTTCTTCCTCATTTACCTTATAAAATATGCTCAATTCTAGCCATTTCATTCTATTTGTATGAAACATCCCATGCATATTTTTGGTAGCCTCCAAAAAGCCATTTACCTCCGTAGGATAAAAATTACACAGCTTTTCCAAGGCTGTTTTTGCAACATCGTAGCTGCTATCGTTTAACCCTTTTTCGAAAATCATTTTATAGGCAAGGTTTGGTTCAATGCACTTCAAAAGTTGATCTCTAACTGCAGCTTTAGGAAATAAGCTAAGTGCCTTCAACGCTTCCATAGTATTTAACTCCTTGTCTGCAGCAAGCTGGGAAATTGCCTCATTGATAATTCCCTCATGTTTTTCGCGATGAAAAACTGCTAGCACTGCCAATCGTTTTTGTTCAATAGGAAACTTTCTCATTTCAACCAAGGCATCATACCTATCTAGCAAATAAGGAGCATCTTTTAGTTGGGCAGTCAGTTCATTAAAGGATTTATTAAAAGAAACCTGTTTTAAAATAGTTGAATTGGGATCGAACAAAACAAAAGCTACCTGTTTATCGCCTATAGAAGGCGTTTTAATTACCTCAAACTGCTCGTCAATAACATCACTCACTTGCATAACTGAACCATCTGTAAAATGCACCTCAAGCTTTACAGGCATCTTAAATGCATGAATTGTTTCATCCATTTTTTGAACTTGTTCAATGGCAATTTCAATTCCGCGTGAACCATTTAAATAAGTTAATACCTCATAATGGACAGAAAAATTTGGCTCTCCACCTCTAAGAATCCATTCGTCGAAAAACCAATCTAAATTAAGTCCCAAAACATCTTTTACCGCTTGTTGCAAATCATTGGTTTCAACATTGGCATAGGCATGTGTTTTCAAATAATGATTTAATACACGCAACCATTGTTCTTCACCCAAAACATATTCCAACATGCTAATAACAGCAGCCCCTTTTGGATAAACCCTGGCAGTTCCCCCAGCAGTATGTCTGACAGCAAAATTGTCTTTTTTCCCCGCATCTATTGCCGAATTCTGGTGAGCCCTTCGTTGCCAATTCCATTCATCTTCACCATCTAAAACCTTTGATAATTGTTTTGGGAAATAGGTGGCAAAACTCTCTTGCAACCAGGCATCTCTGCTATCACGCGCAGTAATAAAATCACCAAACCATTGATGGGTTAATTCATGGCAATTTACCCCAATATAATTCCTATCTAAAAATGCCCTTGCATCCACGTTAAAAAAGTCGCCGAAGATAGTTGCGGTAGTATTTTCCATAGCGCCATAAAGAAAATCTTGCACCATAATTTGACTATAACTTTCCCAAGGATAAGGAATGCCTGTTTTTGCTTCTAAAAAATCAATCATTTGTGCAGAATACCTAAAGGTAGGCTCCATTCTTTCTTCAAATTCTGGATAATACCAAAACTGTAAAGGCACGCCACTCTTGCTTTTTGCAGTAGCAACGGCATATTTACCTATTCCCAACATTAGTAAATAACCTGCATGCGGTTTACTCATAGCATAATGCCAAGTGATGGTGCCGTTTTTATTTTCTTTTTTACTAATTAATTTACCATTGCTCAATACCTGGTAGTTCTTATCAAAAGTAGTTATGGTTTCAGTTATAAATTTGTCATTCATATCATCGTACATGGGAATCCAATAACGATTATCAACTCCCTGTCCTTGTGTCCAAATTTGTTTGCGCACAGCAAACGGATCGCTCACTTTTGGTTCGGGCAAATTCCACCCGATAAAATATATGCCTTTTCTTGGCGTAGCTGTATACTCAAAACTAATTTCAGCCAATTGATCCCAGGTAAAGGCAATTGCAGGAAAAACCCAAATACCATTCTTATCACAAGCATATTTTAAATTTTCTCCATTCAATTTGGCCGAAGAAAACTTAATACCGGGAGCATCAAAGAACACAGAATCAACACGTTTTTGAAGTACCCTAAATTGGTGGCTCACCTTCCCAATAACCTGTCCTTTTTGTGTGTCAAATGAAAGGGTAACTTTCATTTTAACAATGTCTAATGAATGTTCCCTAGAAGTGGTAGCGTCCTTTAAATAACTATTAAAAGTGTTTTGGGCCGAAACCAATTGAAAACAAAAAAGACTAAAAAGCAAAATTCTATACTTCATATAAAAGGGTTAACAAACAAATATAAAGAATTATTGGCATCTTAACAGACAACAAGGGCAATGCCAGCATCAATAATATAGAAGAATGCTACAGCAATAAATTTGAATTTATTTTTGTTTTCTAAATTGCTACTTTTACCAAATGAAATTACGCGCTAAACTGCTACCAATAATTGCCCTCATTGCAATTTCTTGTTCGGATCAACCGAAAAAAACCACAACAGAACAAAGCACTTCAAGCAATACCTACAAAATAGAAAGCCCCAATTTTAATAGTGATTCTGCTTTTATATTTGTTGAGAAACAAGTGTCATTCGGTCCACGCGTATGTAACAGTGATGCCCACACCAATTGCGGTAATTATTTGAGTGAAGAATTTAAAAAATATGCAGATGAGGTAATAGAGCAAAAGGCCACTGTTACAAATTGGGATGGGAAAAAATTGCAAATCAAAAACATCATTGCATCGTTTAACCCAAAAGCCAGCAAGCGCGTTTTAATTTGTTCGCATTGGGACAGCAGACCTTATGCAGATAACGATCCAAATCCCGCCAATCACGATACACCAATAGATGCCGCAGATGACGGCGCAAGTGGAGTTGCTATTATGTTAGAAATGGCAAGAATAATGCACCAAAATAAACCAAGTATTGGCATAGATTTTATTTGTTTGGATGCAGAAGATCTTGGCAAATCTGATAAAGGTGGAGAAACCTATTGTTTAGGTTCGCAATATTGGGCCAAAAACCCACACAAACCGGGTTATAAAGCCAACTATGGCATTTTACTCGATATGGTTGGTGCTTATAATGCACGTTTTATTTGGGAGGGTTTTAGCACCAAATATGCAGAGCCCGTTTTAAGAAAAGTTTGGGACCAAGGAGTTCAATTAGGTTATAGTAATTACTTCTTTTATTTTCAAGGAGGGTTTATAACAGACGACCATAAATTTATCAATGAATTGGGTGGAGTGCCAACCATAGACATCATCCATTACACAGAATCAACAGATACCAGATTCCCTGCCCATTGGCATACAGTGAACGATAAAATTAGTGTAATAGATAGAAATACCCTGAAGGCCGTTGGACAAACATTAATGGAAGTTGTTTATAAAGAAAATTAAAACAACTGATTATTTTTCTAAAACAAATTTCCTCGCTTTCCAAGCCGGGTATAAAGAAGTGAAAATTCCCATACCTAAAAGGGTAATAAAAACGGTAAATGCATCGCTGATTTTTACCATTACAGGATAGGCGCTAAGCATTGCAGCTCCATTGTTTTGTAAAGCTATCCAACCATATTCTTGCTGACCCCAACAAACAAAATATCCAAGCAATAAGCCTAATAATCCACCCGTTACTGCAATAAATAAACCCTGGTAAATGTAGATGAGGCCTGTTTGGTTCGCATTTAGTCCCAAACTAGAAAATACTGCGATATCCTTTCTTTTTTCAATTACCAACATATAGAGCGATCCAATGGTATTGAAAGCGGCAATGAGTAAAATAAAAACCAAAATAAAATAGGAAATACTTTTTTCGGAGCGCATCACTTTAAAGAAACTTTCGCGCTGTTCAAACCTGTTTTTAATTTCAAATTTGTTTTCAAAAAGCGTGTTTAATTCTTGCCTGGCTTTTTCCATATCAACGCCAGACTTCAAGCGTAATTCAAGATGGCTGATGTGAAGACTATCATCTGTTTGCGCAAACACATAAGATAATGGCAATAAAACATATTTATTGTCCACTTCTTCCTGCACACCAATAATCCCAACCGGGAACACAATACCATGGGCAAAAGCTCCTTCCGGATTGAGCATATCCATCTTACCTTTTTTAGGCAAATAGATACCCAAATAATGAAATTGATCGTCTGGGTCTATTCCCAATTGATAGCCCAAACCTTGTCCAACTATTGCAAAAGAGGTATCTCCTTGCTGTAAAAGGAGGGAGCCACGCAATAAATTGCTATCAAGGGGATTTGTAATTAAATAGTTTTGATCAACAGCTTTTATGGTTGCTATCGTTTGCTTGCCATTGTAGCGCAATAAGGCATTTTCTTCCCAAACAGCAGTATACCCTTTTAACCAATTAAACTCCTTAATTTTATTAATGGGTATTTCGCTTATTAAGATATTTTTACCTGTTTTGGGTAACACCTGAAGATCTGCATCAAAATTACTATACATCTTGGTGAACAGCCCTTCAAAACCATTGAAAACAGAAAGAACTATTAACAAGGCGGCAGCACCAACGGCATAGCCTAAAAGAGAAATATAGGAAATAAGGGAAATAGCATTAAAGCCCCCTCTTTTTTTGGGAGAAAAGAAGTAACGACTTGCTATTTTAAAAGGTAGGTTCATTGTGAAGGCAATCCTTAAAACATTGCCCAGACAATTAGTCTTTCCAAGCTTTTACAATTAAGCCTGTACCAGTTTTATGTGTGCTATAAGTATCCCACCAATTTAACAAGTAGCTAAAAGGATAGGTAAGGATATAATAAAAGGGAATTAGCACAAAGAATATTTTACTGGAATTAAGCATTAACATTGGATATTTCATGCTAAGGCGCCAAGCAATTTTACCAGGATTTCCATAGCTATAAAGGATTTCCATTTTATTAAATCCAGCTTGTTTTAATTTATCGGCCATTTCTGCTACAGGATATCCATCACGAACATGCTCTCCTATGAAACTTTCACCGGTTTCTTCATGCACATCACTTCCACCTTGATCACTTGGGGTAGAAATTAATAACATAGCACCTGGCTTCATTGCCTCATTAAAATTTTTGAAGACTGTTACATCTTCCAAAATATGCTCCATTACATCTACACACATTACCAAATCATATTTATTTTTTGCAATGCTTTGGGTTAAATCACCAAAAGAAAAAGTAGCATTGTCTAAATCACATTTTTTAAAAAATTGATTACAATCTGCTATTTGCTCTTCTTTCACATCAAGCGCATCAATGGTGTATTGTTTACTGCGTTTGGCCATATAAAAACTATACTGCCCAAAACCTGAACCTGCATCTAAAATAAGGGCAGAAGGGTTTTTCTTCATCCATGATTTTAACTCACGGTGTACATGCCAACTGCGTAATAATAATAAGTCAAGCAGGGCATAAAACACTTTTCTCAAAAAAGTATTTTGATTAAAAACTATACCTAGGTCTTTTTTAATTGGATCGTAATTCATGATTTTAGCACAAATAATTAATGGTTTTCGTTTCGTTTTCTTTCGTCTTCCTCATTCACATGTTTCAATACTGCATCCATGTGAAAAGCATAGTCAAGGCTATCGTCAATAATATAATTTAGCTCTGGAACAATGCGCGCTTGGTTTCTAATTTTGGATGCCAATTGTTTTCTAATTGGAACACTTTGCAAATTAACAATTCTTAAAAGCTCCGCCCTATTTTGAATTTTTATCAAACTCAAAAACACTTTGGCATAACCCAAATCAGGGGAAACTTCCACTTTACTAATGGTAACAAATTCCCGGTTTACAAATTCGGGGTTACGTTGGAAAATTTCCGCCAAATGTTGTTGGATTAAACCTGCAAACTTCTCTTGACGTACACTCATAAGATGCAAAAATACAAAATTTGAGTCAAAATAGAACAATGAAATGCTTTATACCAATAGAATAGCAGAACAAGAAGATTATTGCAATAGCATTTAAGACCTAAAAGTGAACATAATTCTCCATAATTATCCTAAACCAAACAGTGAACTTTTCAGGATTATCAAGCAATTGAGCCTTTAAATCAGGCAAACTTATCCATTGAAAAGAAGCAACTTCATCTGCATTAAATTGAGGATCTTGGTTGAATTCTCCCACAAAAACATGGTCAAACTCATGCTCGCTTAAACCATTATCAAATGGAGCTTGATAAATAAAGGTTTGATGAGGTTTAAGTGGGCAATCAAATCCCATTTCTTCAACTAACCTTCTATGTGCGGCTTGTTCAACATTTTCCCCTGGCCTTGGATGCGAACAACAGGTATTTGTCCATAAACCGCCAGAGTGATATTTGCTCAGCGCACGTTGCTGCAAAAGCATTTCATTTTTTTCATTGAAAACCATTACTGAAAAAGCACGATGTAACAAGGCCTTTTCATGTGCCTCCTGTTTTTCCATTGTGCCAATTTCTTCATCTTTTTCATTTACTAGAATTACAAATTCATGGCTCATCCCAATAATCTCCTTTCATCGGTTGTTAATTGGGCATTTACAATTAGAAAGACCAATATTCGTTTTTGTAAATCTTTGTCTTCAATTGCTTTCACCACTTGTAATAAATAGTTTTTATCACGGCTTAAATCTTGATTATAACCTAAAAAAGCTGGGCATTTGGTTTGAATGATATACCTCAAATAAATTAGTTCAGGATTTTTTCTGTCCTGGCGAATTGCATTTTCTAATTTTGATTTTCCCTCAGAAAACAACTGGTATTTTTGATTGGGTAAAAAGGCAAACTTTGCCAATAACATTTGGGTAGCGCCCGCATAACCTAACTGCAAATTGCTTTTATTAGCAATTCCTTGCAATTTTTGATTCAATTCATTGGCTAAATTTTGCTCACTAATTGCTTGATGAAAATCTGCTCGAATTTGAACCAACTCTTCACTAGGAGCAGCAGGAAAGATTAATAGGAAAAGTAAGACAAAAAGGTTCATAAAAAAATCCTATAGCAAATTAAAGCTATGACGGAGATAAGAACCAAAAAACAAAGCATACTTTTGTTTATCACTTATTCTAATTCGCTCCTCCATTATAGATTTTGCTGGTAATTGCATAATCACATTTAACAAGCGAGAATAATAAATATAGGCAACATATACGCCAAAACGCACCTCTTTAGGAAGCATTTTTATGCCCTGGTAACCCAATTCAAAATCTTGAAAAATATCTTCTTCAATTTCCCTTTTAGTAGCCTCGTCAAAAGGCTTATAATTCAGTTGCGGAAAATACATTCTACCTAAACCATCTTTGTCGGCTTTAAAATCACGTAAGAAATTTATTTTTTGAAATGCCGAACCAAGTTTCATGGCATAAGGTTTCAATGCTTCGTATTTTGAATCATCACCCTCCATAAAAACACGCAAACACATTAAGCCAACCACTTCTGCCGAACCTAAAATGTATTCTTCATAGCCTCGCTGGTCGTAAGAGTTTTTATCCAAATCCATTTCCATGCTGCGTAAGAAAACATCTATGCTAGAATGGTCTATATTGTATTTACGAACTACGTCTTGAAAACTATGAATAATAGGATTTGTACTGATGCCACGTTCAATTGCTGTAAAAGTTTCTGCACGAAGCTCTGCCAACATTTCTTTCTTTGGATAACCATGAAATGAATCTACTATTTCATCAGCTAACCTCACAAAGCCATAAACTGCATAAATGGGGTTTTGAAAGCGTTTCGCCAAAAATCCAATACCCAAAGAAAAGGAGGTACTGTAGGTCTTTGTAACCATTTTGCTATTTTGAATAGCTATTTTGTCGAATAATAATTTCATTTACTGCTTAAAGGTCTACGAGTATAAATGTATTTTAACTACAAATTGTTTTAAAATGCGTAAAAAAAAATTGTACTTCAAAAATTCGTAAAACTTATTTGCCTAATTTAAACTCCTTAACTATTTGATAAGCAGCAACTTTTCCACTAATTATTCCTGGAGGAACCCCCGGACCTGGAACTGTTAATTGCCCTGCAAAAAATAGATTCTTTAATTTTTTACTTTTTAAACTAGGCTTTAAAATAGCGGTTTGATCCAAGGTATTGGCTAATCCATATGCATTTCCCTTGAAAGCATGGTAATCTGATTTAAAGTCGCTTACACTATAAGATTTATTATATATTACATGCGGAATTAGGCTTTCCCCAAATTGTTTTTCTATTCTGCCCATCATTAATTCAAAATAATGTGCCCTTATTTCTTCTGAGTCTCCTTCTAAACCTGGCGCAATTGGAATAAGCAAAAATAGGTTCTCACAATTTTCTGGTGCAACTGATGGATCTGTTTTAGACGGAACTGATAAATAAAACAAAGGCTCTTTTGGCCATTGCGGAGTGGTATAAATATCTTTCGAATGTTGATCAAAATCGGTATCAAAAAACAAGGTATGGTGCTCGAGTTTTGGGAATTTTTTATTAAGGCCAACATAAAACAATAAACAGGAAGGGGCCATTTTACGTGCATCCCAATACTTTTTAGAGTAACTCCTGTCTTTTGGCTTCAATACAACCTGATCTAAATGCTGGTAATCGGCGGCACCAATAACCACATCTGCCTCAAAGTTTCCATGCTTGGTATGTACCTGACTAATTTTACCATTATGACTTGCTATAGAAATAACTTCTTGGTCTACTAAAATTTTTACCCCTTGCTCCTCCGCAATTTTCGTAAAAGCTTCAATAATATTATGCATTCCACCTTGCGGGTACCAGGTACCTAATTGCATATCGGCATAATTCATTAAGCTATACAAAGCGGGTGTATTTTGAGGCAATGCCCCTAGAAACAACACGGGAAATTCTAATAATTCTTGCAGAAAAGGATGGGAAAATTGAGAATGAATATGTTTACGCATATTTCCCAAAACATCCATTTTAAGAAGGCCTTTTAGAACACGTAAATCTGCAAACTCCATTAAGCTTAAACTTGGCTTGTATACCAAATCCTCCATTCCCACTTCATATTTATAGGCTGCTTCTTTTAGGAAAGCTCTTAAGCGCAAACCAGCACCTGGTTCAAAGCGCTCAAACAAACTTTCCAACTCCAACATATTGGCTGGAATATCAACAGCTTCGCCACTTTTAGAGATAACACGGTAACTTGGATCTAAACGCAACAGCTCATAAAAATCTGCCGTAGTATGGCCAAAATCTTGGTAGAATTTTTCAAAAACATCGGGCATCCAATACCAACTGGGGCCCATATCGTAGGTAAAGCCATCGGCCTTAAATTGCCTTGCCCTGCCACCGGCTTGGTGATTCTTTTCTAAAACAGTTACCGCAAAACCTTCCTTTGCCAAATAACTCGCTGCAGAGAGACCAGCTACGCCAGCACCAATTACAACCGCCTTCTTCTTGCCCATGTTCATACTAATTTGTTTCTTAAAACTCCCAGATAAAGCCAAAGGTAGGCAATACTGTGGTTGAACTATTATTTAAAATCAATGGAATTGCATTCGAGCCATTTTGGTTAATAAGTGCACCATCCGTTGTCATCCAACCGGAATTATCTGCATTGCGCTTAAAAGTATAGCTAGGTTGTGAAGGATTAGAAAATACTAAGGCGTTTTGTACATCTAAGTATAAATCTAAAGTGGTGCGTTTAAAATTAATTTTCTTATCTAATCTAAAATCAAATTGTTTAAACGCCCCTAATCGCAGGGTGTTGAGTTGAGAATAATCATAAACTCCAGCGCCTGTGCTCAAGTAATTATTCTGTGATGCCTCTAAGTTAAATGGAGTGTATGGACTTCCTCCTGCAAAACGCAATTTCATTCCTAACTCCCAACCCTTTTTAAATTTATATCCAAATATGGCCGATATTAAATGGTTGTTTTCCCAAGCAGATGGTTTCAACACTTTATCAGTCCCGCTGAACTCACTAATAAAATAAGTATAAGAAACAGTTGTATAAAGATTTTTGCTAAGTTTTTGTTGAAAGAAAAATTCAAAGCCATAGGCCCTACCTTTTCCATTTGAAATGGTTTTTTCATTTCCTAAAACAGAAAAATCTGCACCTTGATTCGCCAAAGATATTCCATTTCTATTGGACACAGGATAATTCGCATAGTTCTTATAAAATCCTTCTACTGTTATTCTAGAATTTGGACCAGGCAAATATTCAATACCTGCCACATAATGGTCACAAGAAATATAACTATTGTCTTTGTTTACAAAATTTCCGCTTGCATCTTTATATCCTAAAACGGTATAAATTGGCATTTTATAGTAGCGACCAACGGTGGCATTAATACTCCACTTTTCATTTAAGGAATAGCTGGCAGACATTCTCGGCGACAAGGTTTTTATAGGATTTAAACCATCACTTGTAAAGCTATTTAAATCAGTACGCAAACCAAAAGTTAAATTTAGTCTATCATTCAAAACTCTGCGTGATACCTCACCAAACAATCCACCTTTAAAAAACTCAATGGCCGAATTAAAATTAATGGTAAGTGGAGGGGCAATCATATGCCCAGCAGTATCATAAATACCATTGTTTATTTTTGTAAAGGTTTGGTTATTGTATTTCACATATTGCAACATCCCACCATAAGCATATTTCCACTTTCCGCTGTATTTGTTTACATCGATCCTAAATTTATTTTCCATTTCTTGCGACCTATATTTCAAAGCCCTACGGGTTTCATCACCTTCTTTGCCATCTTCCCATCTATCAAGCGCATTATCGAACATATTTCTACTTAGGGAATAATTCACATAACCTTGGTGCAAACGACGCTTAATTACTGCACCAATAGTGTAGTTCCATTGGTTTACGTTTGGACTGTTTCTAATAGCATATTCTTTTTCCGGTGTGGAGGTTTTAGGAACAGAAAAACTAAATACATCAATGGCCCCTACACCTAATGTGGTCAGTGTAGTTTTTTCATTCAATTTGGTGGTAGTTTTATATTGGAAATCCCAGTAATTAGGCCTAATGGGTAAATCAATGGCCATAAACAAAAACTGCAAATAGCTTCTTCTTGCAGAGGCTAAAAAGGTGGTGTTTTTTGAAACTGGGCCATCAAATGTCAAGGCAAATTCAGAGGCACTTAAGCGCACATTACCTTGCAATTGCTGGCTATTTCCTTCCTTTTGTTTAAAGGTAAATACAGAGCTTAAGGCATTGTCTACACGAGCACCAAAACTACTTGAAGCCAAAGTTACATCCTGAATAAAACTTACATTTAATATTCCTTGTGGACCACCCGAACTTCCTTGCGTAGAAAAATGATTGATCACAGGAATTTCAATTCCATCCAAATAAAATACATTTTCATTGGGTGCACCTCCCCTAATAATAATATCATTTCTAAAGCTTGCACCACCTGTATTTCCGCCAACTCCAGGCAATGCTTGAATTACACGTGAGATATCAAAATTACCCCCAGGATTACTTTTTATTTCTTCTGCAGTTAAGCTCTGAATAGATAAAGGAGTTTCTGTTTTCTTGCCAAAAGTTCTGGTTTTAATTACCAATTCATTTAAACTTTTCAACTCAGGTTCCAACTCAATGGTGAGATTTAAAATATTACCTGTTGTAACAACAATGTTGTAAATGATTTTGCTCTGGTAACCTACATATTGAATTTTAAGGTTATAGGATTTAGGGGCAATTCCTTTTATCTGAAAATTACCATCAACACCTGTTTGGGCACCAAAATTGGTCCCCTCCAATATTACGGTGGCCCCTGTAAGCATTTCTTGAGAATTTTTATCCTTTACAGAGCCACTAATTTGACCAACATTCTGGGCTTGTAAGTGGCTCATAACAAGCACAAAAAGCAATAATAAATAAATTCTAATGGTTTGATATTTTATCATAACAGTATTTTTTACACGGGTACTCATCATAAAAAGGCTTGAAGAGGGAATTTTGTTTTACAAAGGCAAAAAAAGATGGCGAGCGCCCTTTATTATTTGCCAAACTTCCAATCACCTCTATAAATTAAATAAAGAGAGTAACTGAAATCAAAAATTCCATGGTTCAAATCATATACCGGTTCGAACCGAATAGAAGCCATAACGGGAGAATGAAATAAGGCTTTGTTTTGAATAAATCGCACAAAAACAAGTTGTCTAGTTTCTTCGTAATTTTTAGGGTCAACAGTTGACCTACTTTGGTATATAGAAGTTCCGCGAGGGGCAATATAATTTGACCCTTGCCAATAACTGATCATCAAATCTGTTTGATTTAACTTCAAGCCTAAATTTCCCATAAGGCCGCTACCAGTATTTTGGGGGTAAACCTTGCTATCGCTCGTTTCATTATAAGTCAAATAGGCTAAATCCAGGTAAAGGCTATTCTTTTCGTTTAAATTATGCTGAAATTTAGCTCCAAATGCTGCATTGAACTGCATCATAAAAGGATCAAGGGTATCGGTATCAATTTGGCCACCTTGGTGTGATGCCATGAGTTGAAAATAGGGCGTAATTTTAGTTTCTTCAGTAAGATTTATTCTACCTCTGTAATGAATACCAGCAGTAAATTTTTCCTTGGCAAATTCATTGGGTTCAATAAATTTTTCCCAATTAATCCAAGTATCGAACCAACTAATTTTTGAATGAAATTTATATTGAAAACCATTTTCAATTCGCTTGTAAATGGCGCTATTGATATCCATCATTGGTTCTAATACACCGTGACTGAGCGCTCCCTCAAGGGTTCCGAATATCAATTCGCTCTTTTTCCCTTTGGCCTTTAATGAAAATGTAGGAATAGCTTCAGTAAATCCGTTGATTCCACCAAAGTCGTGCCGCAACCAAATACCCGCCTCTAATTTAATATTTTTTGTTGGCTGATAACTAAACTTCGGATGCAATTGATAGCCAAACAAAGTTCTCCCCTCCTCAATAGGATTAAAGTACTCCGTATTTCGCATGTAATTCGTATTTGTAATACCAAATCCAAAACGCCCAGAATCTAGGTCGTTTATGCTTATTTTATCTGAAAGTAAATGGTTTGGCAATTGCGCAAATACAGCAAATGCACTTAAAAAAAAGGCAAGTAATAAAGGCGCACGAAGTTTCATAGCCTCAATATTAAGAAAAAAAGGTGAGCAAGCATTAATTGTTTCAAGCATTCTAGTTGACAATACAATAAGCAAAGCCTTATATTCGTTACCTATTTTTTATGCAGCTTTCGATCGTCATTGTCAATTATAATGTTAAGTATTTCCTAGAGCAGGCTTTACACGCTGTGCGCAGGGCCTGCATTGGCTTGCAAACAGAAATATTTGTAGTCGACAACCATTCATTAGATGGAAGCTGCGAAATGGTACAAAGCCTGTTCCCAGAGGTAAAATTAATTGAGAATAAAGAAAATTATGGTTTTGCTAAGGCAAATAACCAAGCCATCAAACTAGCAAGTGGCAAATATGTGTTACTTCTCAATCCAGATACAGTTATTGAAGAAGATTGCTTTCACAAACTCCTCCAATTCATGGACCAAACGGCAGATGCTGGCGCTGTTGGCGTAAAAATGATTGACGGGTCTGGAAAATTTTTACCAGAATCTAAGCGTGGTTTACCTACCCCAGAAGTAGCGTTCTATAAAATAAGTGGCCTTGCTGCTTTGTTCCCAAAATCAAGGAAATTTGGCAAATACCATTTAGGATTTTTAGGTGAAAATGAAATCAATGAAGTAGAAGTATTGGCCGGCGCTTTTATGATGATAAGGGCTGATGTTTTAAAGCAAGTTGGCTATTTAGACGAGGATTATTTCATGTATGGTGAGGATATAGACTTGAGTTATTGTATCCAAAAAAGTGGCTATAAGAATTATTACTACCCATACACAACCATTATTCACTACAAAGGTGAAAGCACTAAGAAAACGAGTGTGAATTTTGTTTTCACATTTTATAAAGCTATGGTCATTTTTGCGAAAAAACATTACTCGCAAAAACATGCTAGAAATTTTAGTGCACTCATACATATTGCCATTTACATTCGCGCATTTGCAGCCCTAGTAAGTAGATTTGCAGCGCGCGTTTTTTTACCACTATTGGATTTTAGCAGCATCTTTATTAGCCTCACTTTATTGGTTAATTTTTGGTCGAATTTTAAATATGCAACACCTAAGGCTTACCCAAGTGAAATTGTTTACTCCAACAGTGTTGTGTACTCTCTTTTGTGGATTTTTGGCTTATACTTGGCAGGTGCCTATAACAAAAGAAAAACCTTTTTGAGTGTTGCCAAAGGCATTGCATTTGGCACCCTTGGCATTGCTGTTTTCTATGCATTTATTGGCGACGCTTATCGCTTTTCTAGGGCAATTATTATTTTAGGTGCAATAGCTGCAATAGTTGTCCCCTATACAATTAGGGTATTGTTATATTATGCTAAATACCGTCGCTGGAGCATGAGCATGGGAAGCCACCTTAAAACAATTATTGTAGGCAATAAATCAGAGGTAGAGCGTGTACAAGATTTGCTAGTAAAATCAAAGTCCAAAAGCGACTATTTGGGTTATGTTTCACTAGAACCAAATAAAGACATTCATTTCCTTGGGCAGGTAAGCGAGCTAAGTGAATTGGTTAAATTTTTTGGCGTGGAGGAAATTATTTTTTGCAGTAAAGACCTCGCCGCAAGCCAAATTATTGAATGGATGGCCAGCAACAGCCAACAAGATATTTTATATAAAATTGTTCCAGAAGAAAGCCTTTTTATAATTGGCAGCAATAATAAAAATACCCCTGGTGATTTTTATACCATTGAGATTAACTTAAAATTGGCAAAGGCTTTTGAACAACAAAAGAAACGCGCATTTGATGTAATAACCAGTTTATTGTTGTTTGCATTATCACCAATTTTAATCATTTTTGTAAGACAAAGGCTCAATTTGTTTCATAACATTTTTAGTGTTTTGACTGCTAAAAAAACTTGGGTTGGTTATGCCTCAGCAGATAATATTAAACTGCTACCATCCATTAAAAATGGTGTGGTAAGTCCGCTAGATGCGCAAGGAAACAAATTGCTTAATCCAGTTACCATTCAAAAATTAAACTTCCTTTATGCAAAGGAATATTCTATTGAAAAGGATTTCCTTATTGTTCTTAAATCCATTAGGAGTACAGGAAACCTTGGCTCCTAATAATTGGTTCGAACCAATTGAATAAACGATTCAATTGCAACATTTAATTTGCTTGGTGTTTCAAACATGGGCATATGTGCCGATTCCTCTAATAAAACCACTTGGGCAATTTTACACAATGCCGCCTGTTCAAATAGTTGTTGCGCAGGAATTAATTCATCTAATTTTCCAATAGCAAAAAACACAGGTAAATTAGATTCTTTGAATACATCATTTGAATCAGGTCTGTTCATCATTGCTATAGCCGCACCAATCATTCCTTTCTCACTGCCATTGCATGCCTCTTGGATTCTTTCTTTGATGATGTTGCTATTAAAACCAGGTTTAAATAAGCTAGGAATAAAATTCTTTAAATACGCTTCCTTCCCTTGCTCTTTGATGAAATTGATAACCTGAATCCGTTTTTCTTTTCTCTCCTTGCTGTCTGCATTGGCTGTACTTGCAATGATGCCATAACCCTCTAAATATTCTTTGTATTTATTAGCAAATGCCAAGCAAACATAACCGCCCATGCTGTGGCCAAGCATTATAACTTGTGCCAAGTTTTCTTTTTCAATAACAGCCTTCACCTGATCTGCCATATCTACTATTGAATCCGCATCACAATGCTGACTTTTCCCAAAACCAGGCAAATCTATAGTAAGTATGGTACAGAGGTCCTTAAAAAACAATACCTGCTCGTTGAAGCAGGTATTGTTTTCGCAGTATCCATGAAGTAGAACCAGGCAAGTTTTGCCCGATCCTATTCTTTCGTAATATAACATCTTAATAAAATAAGAATCTGTTGTCTTTAACGTTTTTCAACTCTTTTAATATTTCAAAGTAGCTGTATTCAACTCTTTGTTGTAGGCCAGCATTTAATTCAGTTTTTTGTTGGTTATAATCTGTAATAACAGCGGCAGGCGTAATTTTACTTACTTGGTAAGCATAAATTGCTGCATCACCTTTAACAGGACCATACAATTTGTTTATGCCAGTTGTACCTGCAATGGTACCTGCAAATGAATTATCATAACCTACATAAGGAATACTTCCGTTTTCAAAAGTTTGTGAAGCTATTGGGGTAATTGCCTGATTAATTTTCTTGCTAAGTGCGTCCAAAGTTCCAGCACCTTCCATAGCCAATTTCAATTTTTCAGTCAATTGCTCTGCTTTTTTATCTTTACGGTAATCGTTTGTTACACGGTCTTTAGACGCATCAAAGTTTGCTTTTCCTTTTTCGCGAATCATGGTAAGGGTAGCAATTACATATTTATCGCCACCAACTGTCATTACTTCACTCACATCACCAACTTTAGCATTAAATGCCCAACGAACAGCTTCGCGTGCTTCGTTGTAACCTGGCAAGAAATTATCAGTTTCACGTACAAATTCAGCAATACGTTTTACCATTTTCTTTTCGTCCATGTTTTTGTTAAAGCTTTCAGCGTCTCTGCTGCTAGCAGCAAATTGACTTGCTTCATTGTAAGCCGTTGTGCTTGTTTTTTCACTTGCCTCAACAGAACGCTCCAAAATACCTGCACAAACCATTTTCTTGGTTTTGTCTTCGGTTATTTTAATTACATGGTAACCAAATTGGGTTTTCAATACAAACTGATCACCTTTTTTACCATTTTTAACAGCATCATTAAATTCTTTTACCATTTGTCCTTCTGGGAACCAACCCAAATCACCACCGCGGTCTTTGGTACCATCTGAACCAAACTCTTGCGCTAATTTAGCAAAGTCTTCGCCACCTTTTAATCTCTTGAAAACATCATTTGCTTTGTTCTGGGCATTTGAACTATCTAAGTTTGTGGCACCTTCTGGGCGAATTAAGATATGGCTTGCACGCATTGAAAATACCGAATCTTGTTTGATACCAGATATTTTATAGATAGAATATTTTCCGTTTTCAAATATTGGACCAATAACGGTACCAACTGAATCATGGAACAATCTTGCTTGAACAGATTCAGGGAAATCGCTTCTTCTTTTAGCAGTTGGATTAAATTTAGCATCACTGTTAATGTCTACGTATGCTGTATCATTTTCAGCTGCTTTGAATTGCTCAACTTGATCAAAAGCCCATTTTTGAACTTCTGCACTGTCTTCACTTGTTGGTGCAAAATCCCAAACTACAAACTCCAATTTACGAGAATTTTCGCGTTCATTGTATTTGTCCATGTTCTTTTTGAAATACGATTTTAAATCGCTCTCATCAGCAGTAATACTTGAATCTGCAATAGTATTGTAAGCAAAAGCTACAAAGTTCACATCAGCAGTTTGCGTTCTGTTGGTATAAAGATTTTTAGCCTCTAAAGAAGTTGCATACAAACCTTTTTTTAACAAGGTTGAATATTTGCGTTGCAAAGTTTCAGTAACTAAATAGTCTTCAAATTCTTTCCATTGTGCTTTCACTTTTTCATCAGTTCCTTCGGTAATTTGTTTCAAATTACGTTTAACAATGTTTACATCAAACATACCAGTATTTGGGTCTGTAAATGATTGTTTAATTTGCGAATGAATATTGTTACCGTAAATCATATCGGCTAATTCCTCTTCACTAATGCTAACACCCAATTGGTCGTATTCTTTCATCAACATGAAATCATTTAACATCTGATTCCAAGTTTGATCACGAACCTGACCGCGTGTTGCTTCATCTAAATTTTCTTGTTGCGTACGTTTTTGGAAATTTTCCATGTTGTACTGCAATTTGTCGTCAAATTGTTTTATGCCGATAGTTTCGCCATCAATTTCACCTACATTATTGGTTTGAGAACCGCCGCCAAACCATCCCCTGTTAGAATTCAGGGCGTCAGAAACCACAAATAAACCCAGTGCTAAACCTACTGCACCAATCGCTAATCCTGATCTGTTTCTTATTTTTGTTAATATTGCCATTGTAATATTTTAAGAACGGCGAAAATAAGCGTGATAATGTCAAAAATCAACCTTTATTTTTTTTGTTTTAACTACCAACTAATCAACAACTTGCACTATGTCCACTATTAACTATGGTAAATTATACCTCATTCCTAACTTCCTAAGTGAGGATAATCCCGATAATTTCATTGCAGAAATGGTGCGCAAAATGGTGCACCACCTTAAACATTTTGTAGTTGAGAACGAGAAACAAGCCAGGGCTTTGATAAAAAGGTTGCAGCTAGAAAACGCTCAAGCTGAACTTCAAATTTGGCTTTTAAATGAGCATACTAACCCAAATGAAGTACCCGCTTTAATCAAGGCATTAGAGGGTCAAGATGCCGGAATAATAAGCGATGCCGGCTTACCCTGCATTGCCGATCCAGGCTCGGCTTTGGTTGCATTAGCGCAGGCAAAAAACATAGAGGTTATTCCCTTACCAGGAGCTTCTAGTATGATGATGGCCTTAATGGGTAGTGGCTTTAATGGCCAACAATTTACTTTTTCTGGTTATTTACCCATTGATAAAGCGCCAAAAATTAAAAGAATTAAGGAGCTCGAATCTCAAGCCCACAGAGGGGTTTCACAAATTTTTATGGAAACCCCCTACCGTAATTTACAATTGTTGGATGAACTCATTGCCCAATGTAATTCGCAAACAAAATTGTGCATAGCATGCAATATCAGTTCTCACAAAGGATGGGTGAAAACAAAAACCATGGCCCAATGGAAAAACCAAAAACCCGAAATCCATAAAATCCCTTGTGTATTTGTGCTTGGATAATGTCAATTTTCTGCGCTTAAAAAAAATTTACCTTGGAAAACTATGCTCATTTGATATTTTTGTCTAACAAACGTTAGTTATGAGTACAAATTTTGAAGGTTTGAGCAGAAAGGAACAGATAGTAGTAGTTGCTGCTCAGCTATTTAGGCAAAAAGGATACGAGGCAAGCTCCATGAGAGACATTGCCAGCGCCATGCGTATTGAAGCCGCTAGTTTGTACCACCACATTAAATCAAAGGACGAAATTTTAGAATTGATTTGTTTTGGTATGGCGCAGAAATTTATTCTGGCCATTGCAGAGGTAAATGACATTTATTTCAATGCGGAGGAAAAACTTCGTGAGGCAATTTACCAGCATGTTAAAATTATTACAGACGACATGGATAAAAGTGCTGTTTTTTTAAAAGAATGGCGCAGCTTACCTGCGGCATCTTTGCAAGAATTTATGCGCTTACGAAACAGCTACGAACATGAATTTACTGCCATTGTTGAAAATGGTATTCAAGAAGATATTTTTGAGCATGTAGACAAAAAATTTGCTGTACTAAGTATTCTTAGTAGCGTGAATTGGATCAACGAATGGTACCATCCTGATGGCAAAATGCAGGCAAAGGAAATTGCCAATCACATAAGTGATTTTGTTATGGGTGGTCTCAGAAAAAAACTTATCACTGATATTAATTACAAACCTTAAAATTTATAGAAACATTATGTACGGAAATGCTTACATCGACCCTAACGACAAGGCTGCAGCAATGATTGCGAATGAAGATCCGCAAAAATTAGAAGCTTTTGAAAAACGAATTGCAGCGGGTGAAAAAATTGAACCTAAAGATTGGATGCCAAAAGAGTACCGCAAACAATTAATTAGGATGATTGAACAACATGCACATAGTGAAATTATTGGTGCGCTTCCCGAAGGAACGTGGATTACTCGTGCACCTGGTTTTAGAAGAAAACTTGCCTTAATGGCAAAAGTGCAAGACGAAGTCGGCCACGCGCAATTGTTATACAGCGCTGCCGAAACACTTGGTAAAAGCAGAGAAGCTATGATCAACGATTTGATTATTGGCAAATCAAAATATTCGAATGTATTTAATTATCCTGCCTTTACTTGGGCAGATGCATGTATTATAGCGTGGCTTATTGATGCGGGTGCTATCATCAACCAAGTTGCCAATGCCAAAGGTAGCTACGGACCTTATTGCCGCGCATTAGATAGAATTTGTACTGAAGAGTCTTTCCACTTAAAATATGGTCACGACAATGTAGTTACCTTGGCTACAGGAACCCAAAAACAAAGAGAAATGGTGCAAGGAGCTTTAACCCGTTGGTGGCCACCAATCATGCACTTCTTTGGTCCTTCCGATAAAATTTCTAACCATACAGAAATCTTAATGCGATGGAAAGTGAAAATGGCAAGTAACGATGATATGCGCCAACAATTCTTAAACATGTATGTGCCAAAAATTTGGGATTTAGGTTTGGTTATTCCTGATCCTAATTTAAAGAAAAACGAAGAAGGTGTTTGGGAATATACTGAGCCAGATTGGGACGAATTTAAAAAAGTAATAAATGGTGGCGGTCCTTGTAATGCAGAGCGTTTAGCCGTTCGCAGAAATGCTGAAGAACGCGGAAGATGGGTTCGTGAAGCATTAAACACAACGGAATCAAAATACATTGTACCTTTAGCATAATTGACCATGATTAAATCACTCGACCCTCGTGTTACACGAGCAGAAATAGAAATTGAAAATCCAATTGCACCTTTAAACGAATTGGACCAATGGGAAACCTATGAAGTTTTTCACCAAAAGAAAAGAGGCGACCAACACATGCATGTGGGCATTGTTCATGCACCAAATGCAGAAATGGCTTTTCTCTTTGGCAAAGAACAATATGGAAGAAGAGGTTTTAGTGTAAATATTTGGGTGGTGAAAACACGCGATGTGTTTGCATCTGAATATGATGATTCCGACATTTTTGACACTGTTCCAGAGAAGCAATACCGCGAAGCTGGTGGCTATAAAGTGATGGAGAAAATTAATAAATACAAAAAGGGAGTTTAGATAATTACATGAATCAAAATAGCACCGAAGCAATCAAAGAATTGCTCTATAAAATGGCAGACGACCTATTAATTATTGGCCATAGAAATAGCGAATGGACAGGACTTGGACCAATTTTGGAAGAAGATATTTCTTTTAGTAGTATGGCGCAAGATAAAATTGGACAGGCGCAAGCAATTTATCAATTGTTACATGATTTAGGCGAGCAAGAGCCCGATACAGTTGCCTTTACTAGAAATGCAAATCAGTTTCACAATTCACAATTGGTAGAATTGCCAAATGGCGAATATGATTTTAGTTTGGTGCGTCACTTTTTGTATGACCATGCCGACCAATTGCGCTTTGAAGCTTTAGCAAATTCGAGCTATGAGCCATTAGCAAAAGTTGCACGCAAGGTAAAAGGGGAACTTAAATACCACGTGTTTCATGCAAATACTTGGTTAGTAAAATTAGGTTCGGCCAATGAAGAAAGTCATAGCCGCATGCAAACCGCTTTCAATGATGCCTGGAATTATGCTTTAGGTATGTTTGAAAAAAGTGCTTTTGAAGACCAATTAATTGCTGAAGGTATTTTTGAAGGTGAAGATATTTTGCAAGAAAAATGGTTGGCAAATATTACTCCATATTTAATTAAAGCAGGAATAGAAATACCCGCTTCTTCCAACTGGAAACCAGTTTTTGGTGGAAGAATTGGTCAACACACCGCAGAATTGTCGCCATTGGTTGAAGAAATGAGCGAAGTATTTAGGTACGACCCAACGGCAGAATGGTGAAAAGTAAAGCCTTAAGATAAAAATAGCCCCGTAACATTTAAGTTTATGGGGCTATTTTTTTGGTGGATAAGCCTGTTTCCATTGCTTCAAAAAAAATAATTCGGTTCGAACCGAACTCCCAAAATGAAATAATTTGACCTGTCTCATTAAACAGCTATTACTTACTGCAACGATATAAGACCAATTGCGACATTTAATAATTTTTTAATTTTGAGCCTATTATAAGACACACGGGCAATTGCTGTGCATTTTATAGCTTCAATATAGGGGATCTTTGTGGGTGTTAATAGAACTTCATTTCCCTAGGAATTGAAAATCGCACACCTAAAATATCGCCCTATGCTAATAGCAAAAAAATCAGGAAACATACAACACAACTTTCTTGTGTTTGTGTTGAGCTTGTTTTTTATGAATCAACTAGCAGCACAAAATTTAACTGCCAATAGCTACATAATCACCTATGCCCCATTGGCACAAAGTTTATCTGCAAAAACGGGTATACCAGCAAGTATTATATTGGGGGTAGCATTGATAGAATCTGGACATGGTTCTGGAGAAAACTGTAAAATGCTACGCAACCATTTTGGCATTAAAGGCAAGAATCACCTGCCAGAACAGGGAATACCCTATAAATCTGCTTACAGAAGTTATTTATCTGATGAAGCATCTTATGGCCATTTTTGTACCATTATAAAACGCAAAAGCTATTACCCATTTTTAAAAGAGAACAAAGATTATTTGGTATGGCTTACCTGTATGAATAAATCTTATTATTCTTCTGCTGGAATGATTTGGGTAAACAAAATTTCAAGCGCCATTAGAAAGCACCAATTATACAGATTTGATTTTCCTCAACAACAATTGGATGGGTCGCCAAAAATGAATTGGATGCATGCTTATTTAGCTTAAATCACCCAAAGCTTGTGTTTGTCGATTTCTTTTCCACTCTTGAAATTTTCTAATTGAAAATTTGATGCCGTAATCAATTCCGAGCATTAATAAAAAAAAGGAAAGTAATAGTAAATAGATATACAAAAGTTCATTTCCTGCAGAACCAGTTATCCCACTTGAATAGACCTTAGTGCTAAGCAAGAGTGCACAAAAAACAAAGCGAGTGTATTTTGATAAACTTGTCATACACACGAATATAATAAAATTATTGTAAGGTATTGGTAATGTGTAGTTGCCTGCCTAAAATACTCACATAATATTGGCGCAAGGGCCTGTTGGCGGGTCCTTCCATTTGGCCTCCATTGCTGGCAACAAATTTTGAATTGCAACAAGGTACAAATCTACCTCCAACTCCAGTATATTGACCGCATCGATAATAAAGTGTAGAACTGTCTACACTAACAACACTGCAAGAACTGTCAACATTATAAGGACAGGAACGATCAAAAGCCACATATTGGTCGGGTCCTGTATAACCTGTATTATATACAATTACACCACGCGTTTTGTACCCATAATTTCTTTCATAAACATACCCATTGGGAAAGTTCAAATCTGCATAGAGGGGTAAATCTAAATTGATATAAAAATCTACCAAAACACTGGGAAAGAAATCTTGGTTCGTTATATTTTTTGCTGCCTTTTTACAAGTAGAAAATAGCATAACTAATACCAGTAAAAATATAAGTTGAAACGACTTTTTCATTTGATGATAATTTACAAACTATACTAGTTTTCTAAAACTTTTTCCATGAGTGTTACGTCCAAATAAATTCCAAATTTATGGCCCACCTCATGCATTACCCCAATAGTTTCAAAGCCATAACGTTTATGTAAACGAATGCTGGTTTCATTGCCCATGGTAATGCGTGAAAGCAAATAATGTAAACCGTTTGAATTGGCCTGATAAACCAACTCTTCAATAAGTTGGCCGCCCATACCCATATTTCTATATTTTGCATCCACGTATACAGAAACCTCGGCTGTGCCATTATAGGCAGGCCTATCACTCCAAATACTTAAACTTGCCCAACCAACCACTTTGTCTTCCACACAAGCTACAATAATTGGATGTTTTTCGTCGTGGGCATTGAACCAATTTACCCTGTCTTCAATGCTTTTAGGTTCTGTATCAAAAGTAGCCACATCTGTGAGAATGGATTCATTGTATATATCGGTAATGGCAACAATATCAACCAAGCTCGCATCTCTAATATAAAATTCTTCTCTATTCATAGGAATAAAAACCTTTACCTGATTTACGACCAAAATGGCCCGCATCTACTTTTTGTTGTTGAATTCTACTAGGTCTAAATTTGCCGTCTTGGTGAAAAAGTTGATAGATACTGCTAGTTACTGAAAAATTGGTGTCAACACCAATTAAATCCATCAATTTAAAAGGTCCCATTTTAAAGCCGCTACTTTCCATCAAAGCGTCAATAGTTTCATGGCTACCTACCTTTTCTTCTAATACTTTTAAACCTTCAACGTAGTAATGACGTGCTACCCTGTTTACAATAAAACCAGGAGCATCGTTAGCCATTACACAAGTTTTTCCCATTCCTTCAATGAGTTGTTTGCACTTTTGCGCATTTTCAGGATGTGTTTGAACGCCACTAATTATTTCAACCAACTTCATTTGCGGAGCAGGGTTAAAAAAATGAATTCCCAAAACCCGCTCTGGATAGGGAATTTTAGCTGCTATTTGGGTGATAGGTATGGAAGAAGTATTGCTTGCCAGCAGACATTTATTATTGTTTAATGCAGCAACCGCTTGAAAAAATTCATGTTTAACTTCTAGTCGCTCTATCACCGCCTCAATGATTAAATCTGCAATCAAGTCGTTTATTTGGGTAGTGAATTTGATCCTAGCTATAGTTTCGAGCTTAGCCTTTTCAGTAATTTTTTGTTTCTCTACTAGAAAATTCAATGATTTTTCAATAGCACTTTTTGCCCGATCCAAAACTGCTGGGTTAATGTCGAACAAAATAGTTTGATAACCTGAATTGGCACAAACTTGGGCTATTCCACTTCCCATTGTTCCAGCGCCTGCAATGGCAATCGTTTGTATTTCTAACATATAAAAAGATTAATCTTGTCAAATTTACTTAAAAAGTACGAAGTGCTTTGCATGGCTTTTAAAATTATAAGTTAAATTTGTGTCCAATTACAAAGAACCATGATTACTGTTAGCGATAAAGCCAAAACCAGAATAGGACAATTAATTGAAGAGCAAAATTACGATCAAAGCTATTTTTTAAGAGTTGGTGTAGAAAGTGGAGGTTGCTCTGGATTATCTTATAAATTGGATTTTGACAACCAAGAAAAGCAAGGCGACGAAATTTTCAATAATAACGGAGTAAGGGTTGTAACAGACAAGCGTTCAGTTCTTTATCTATTCGGAACCGAGTTAGATTTCACAGATGGGCTAAATGGAAAAGGATTCACTTTCAACAATCCAAATGCCTCACGTACTTGTAGTTGCGGTGAAAGTTTCTCAGTTTGAGGATAATTTTTTATGGAACTTTTGATTTTATCCACAAATGCCTATATTTGCCCTCCCTTTTAAGGACAATAAGAGGAATTATTAAACAGATAAGTATTTAGAAAATGGCAAATCATAGTTCA
>CANFSD010000002.1 GCA_947449515.1 Bacteroidota bacterium | reverse complement strand
TTAAGGACAATAAGAGGAATTATTAAACAGATAAGTATTTAGAAAATGGCAAATCATAGTTCAGCAAAAAAGAGAATCAGAAACAACGCAACTAAGCGTTTACGTAATCGTTACCAAGCAAAAACTACTCGTACATTGGCTAAGCGCCTTCGCGAATCCACTGTGAAAAGTGAAGCGGCTGCTTTGTTAGTTGAAGTAAGTTCTATGTTGGACAAATTGGCTAAACGTAGCATTATTCACAAAAATAAAGCTGCTAATCAAAAATCTAAATTGGCTAAAGTTGTAAATAAAGTTGGAACTGAAGTTGTTGCTGTTAAAAAGGCAGCTCCTAAAAAAGTAGTTAAGAAAGCTACTTCTAAGAAAAAATAATCTTTAAGAATTATATTGAAAAGCCTAGGCCTAATAGCCTGGGCTTTTTTTATGCTCATTTTTCAACATCCCAATTACCGGATTTAGTTTTTCATCTCCCTTGCAAGGCCATTAGGTTCCAAGTAATTTTGACACATGGAACAAAACCACTACCCCACATTAAGTATTAAATTATTGGCAGAGGATGAAAGGCCGCGAGAAAAACTAAAGGCGTTGGGTGCTAATGCCCTAAATATTGCAGAACTTTTGGCAATAATTATTGGAAATGGGCATAAAAATGCCTCTGCATTGCAATTGGCCCAACAGTTATTATCTCACTGTAATAATAACCTCAGCGAATTGAGCCGAATGAGTTTGTCTGATATTGCCTGCATCAAGGGCCTGGGACAAGTAAAGGCAATTGTATTGAACGCTGCCCTAGAATTAGGCCGAAGGAGAAGAGCAGAGGAAGCAAAAAAAATTGTCAAAATTACAAACAGTATAGAGGCATACATGTATTTTGATCATATTTTAGAGGATTACCAGCATGAAGAATTTTGGATAATGTTGCTAAACAGAAACAACATGTTCATTGCCAAAAAGCGCATCAGTGTAGGTGGGGTTTCTGGTACTGTTGTAGATCCAAAAATAATATTCAATGCAGCACTTAACCATTTGGCAAGTGGCATCATCCTTTGCCACAATCACCCTTCAGGCAATTTGACGCCTAGCCAGCAAGACATTGATTTAACAAAAAAACTATACGAGGCAGGCAAATTACTTGACATTGACGTGTGCGACCATTTAATTATTGGCAACAAGAGTTTTTTTAGTTTTGCCGATAATGGTTACCTCAACCGTAGAAGTTAATTTATCCTTATTTTTTTTGAAAAGGAAATTAGACCATAGTTTTATTTATTTTTGAAAACAGATGGTATTACATCAAATACAAAAACTCAGAATGTGGTTGCGGCAATTTCCCACCGCAAGAAAATTTATTAAATTTGGGATAGTGGGCGCCACAAGTGCTGCAGTAAGCTTGGGTGTTTTTTGGCTTATTTCTTTGCAATATCCAGCACTCAATTTATTATCAAAAGCAATTGGTTATGTGATGGGTTTCTTTGTAGGATTTACGCTCAATAAGTTCTGGACCTATATAGACCAAACAGAGGAGGATGAGAAATACCTCTTGAAATATATTTTGGTATACGCAATTACCTTTTTGGTGTATTTGTTGGTGAATGTTGTTTTTGACCATATTGTACATCCAAATCTTTGGTTTTCACAAATTGCTAGCGAGTTAAATTTTTGTTTTTTAGCTAGTTACCTCGAAAATAATGGGCCATTGGTATCCAATATTTTAGCCATATTTATCAATATATTTTTGAATTTCTTTGGCACCAATAAATTGGTTTTTAGGGTTCCAGAACCAACAAAGATTTTCGAATAATTTTCATAAAACCTATTCAAAAAAAAGAGCCATTTGAAATCAAATGGCTCTTTTTTTTATTTACTTAGGTACATACTCTTTTCTTTGTAGAGCACCCTAAAGTGAGGATCTTGCAAGTCTTTAATAAATCTGATTGCTTCTCCTGTAGATTTCATTTCTGGACCTAATTCTTTATTTACATCTGGGAATTTTTCAAAAGAGAACACGGGTTCTTTAATGGCATATCCAACTAATTTTCTTTCGAAAGTAAAGTCGCTCAATTTATTTACACCCAACATAATTTTGGTTGCTATATTGATGTAGGGGATTTGGTATGCTTTTGCAATAAAAGGAACTGTTCTACTCGCCCTTGGATTTGCCTCAATTACATATACTTTCTCGTCCTTGATAGCGAATTGGATATTTAACAAGCCGCTAATATTCATTTTAATGGCAAGGTTTCTGGCATACTTTTCCATGAGGTCTTGCACGTTTTGGCTCAAGCTAAATGGAGGTAAAACAGCAGAACTATCACCGCTGTGAATACCTGCAGGTTCAATATGCTCCATCATTCCAATCACGTGGGCATCTTCCCCATCGCAGATGAGGTCAATTTCTGCTTCTTCTGCCCTGTCTAGGAAATGGTCAATTAATACACGGTTACCTGGCAAGTCGCCTAATAAGTCAATAACTGCTTGTTCAAGGTCTTCGTCGTTTATTACAATTTTCATCCCCTGGCCACCCAATACATAGCTAGGTCGAACCAAAACAGGGTAACCAACCTTGTGTGCTACAACGATGGCTTCCTCAGCATCTTCTGCTACACCATAATTTGGATAAGGAATATCAAGTTCTTTTAATAGGTCAGAGAACAAACCCCTGTCTTCGGAAATATCCATATCTGCAAAGCTTGTACCAATGATTTTTATTCCTAAGTGTTCAAGCTTTCTTGCCAATTTTAGTGCTGTTTGACCACCTAATTGAACAATTACCCCAACAGGTTTTTCCAATTCTACTATTTCACGAATGGCTTCCCAGAATACGGGTTCAAAATAAAGCTTATCAGCCATATCAAAATCCGTACTAACCGTTTCAGGATTACAATTGATCATGATTGCTTCAAAACCAGATTCTTTGGCGGCCAATAAACCATGCACACAGCTATAATCAAATTCAATACCTTGTCCTATTCGGTTCGGACCAGAACCCAGCACAATCACTTTTTTTCTATCGCTCACAACGCTTTCATTTTCACCATCAAAACTTGAGTAAAAATAATTGGTTGGCGAAGGGAATTCGGCTGCACATGTATCTACCATTTTATAGATTCTATGGATGCCCATTTGTTTTCTTAGATCCCAAACTTGGTCTTCGGTAGTATCGCCACCTATTAAGTAGGCAATTTGGATGTCACTGTAACCTTTTTGCTTGAGTTCAAGCATTATCTCTTTAGGTAAATTGTCGAGGTTAAAACGTTTGGTATCGCTTTCGAGGCGAACCATATCATTTATTTGCGTTAGGAACCAACGGTCTATTCTGGTAATTTTCTCTACGCTAGAGATTGGCATACCAAGACTAAGGGCATCTTTTACTGCAAATAGGCGATCCCAACTTGGGTTCTTTAATTTTTCAACAATATCCTCAAGTTTACGCTGTTGGAAGCCATCAGCACCCAAACCGTTTCTTTTAATTTCTAAACTTTGGGTGGCTTTTTGCAAGGCCTCAATAAAGGTTCGTCCAATACCCATTACTTCCCCAACAGATTTCATTTGAAGTCCAAGCGTTTTATTAGCACCCTTAAACTTGTCAAAGTTCCAACGAGGAATTTTCACAATCACATAATCCAAAGCTGGTTCAAAGTATGCTGAGGTTGTTTTTGTAACAGGATTTTTAAGTTCATCTAGGTTATAACCGATGGCTAATTTGGCAGCAATTTTTGCAATTGGATAACCTGTAGCTTTGCTGGCAAGTGCCGATGAGCGTGATACGCGTGGGTTAATCTCAACAGAAATAATTGCCTCATCTTCTGGATTAACAGCAAACTGCACATTACAACCTCCTGCAAAGTTTCCAATTGAGCGCATCATTAGGATAGCCATGGTACGCATTCTTTGAAAAACGGTATCACTGAGTGTCATTGCAGGCGCTACGGTAATTGAATCACCTGTATGAATTCCCATTGGATCAAAATTTTCAATGGTACAAATAATTGCTACGCTGTCATTTTTATCACGCAATAATTCTAATTCGTATTCTTTCCAACCAAAAACAGCTTTTTCAACTAATACTTCGTGGGTAGGAGAAGCAGCCAAACCACGCTGCAAGGCAGCATCTAACTCTTCCTTCACCCAAACAAATCCGCCACCTGTTCCTCCTAGGGTATAAGAAGGACGAATAACCAATGGGAACCCAATATTTTGTGCAATTTCTTTTCCTTCAAGGAAAGAGTTTGCCACTTTTGAATCGGCAACTGGGACGCCAATATCAATCATTTTTTGACGGAATTTTTCTCTGTTTTCAGTTGTATCAATAGCGGCAATATCAACACCAATCATGCGCACATTGTACTTTTTCCAAAGTCCCATTTCATCGCATTCAATGGCAAGGTTAAGGGCGGTTTGACCACCCATTGTAGGCAGAACTGCATCCACTTGGTGTTCTGTGAGTATTTGCTCAATAGAGGCAGGATTAAGTGGCAACAAGTAAACATGATCTGCGGTAACAGGATCAGTCATAATAGTTGCAGGGTTGCTATTAATTAAAATAACTTTGATACCCTCTTCCTTTAGGGAGCGTGCAGCTTGGCTACCACTGTAATCAAATTCGCAGGCTTGACCAATAATAATTGGGCCACTACCTATAATAAGAACCGATTTAATACTGCTGTCTTTTGGCATATTTGAGCTTGTTTTTTGAAGGGTATGTAAACACCTGATAGTAGCTATAGGTATAAATTATGCAAATTTAGTTTGAAAAAGGGATTTCCGAAATCTGTTTTTAATTTATTCTCAACATTTTTGCTTTTTAGGGCAAAAAATCTGGCAAACAGACAATTAGGCGAAAATCCTTCACATTATAAAATGTCGCACTTGACTATATATTAATGATAATAGAGACCTTGAGAAACCAAACGCTAAAAATTGCCAACAAGCAAGGATAAAGGCGTCCAATTTAATAGAATAATTTCAATCTATTAATTTTCAATGTTTTACAAGTAAATATTAAGCTAATTTGTGGGGAAAACTACAAATAAATTTATAAGTGTGTATAACTGGGGAGTGCAAGAAGTTGTATATGGCCTATCAATATGGTTTACAATATTTTATAAAATGCGACATTTTCTCTTAATGAAACAATTGAAGAATAAGAGGCCCCAAACAGCTTAATTTCTTAAGGCTAGAAAAAATGCTTGTCCAAAAACAGGAAACTTACAAAAGTTGATATAAGTAGTTGTTTTTTCAATATAAGCTGCGATTTTAGGCGATTTTATGTGCCAATGTCGCACAGACATCCAAAAAAGGGAAATAATTCTCAAAAAGAGAGAAATATTGCATTTCGACACAGATATTCGTACGCTGATGTAATTTACCTATTGAAAAGTATTGGTTTTAGTACCTTAGCTGCCTATTAATGAAAACATTACTCAGCTTTTTAAACTTATGTGCTTATGTGCTGCTGGCCTTTTTGGCTAGTTGGTTCATATCAGAAAGGCTAAAATCTCCTGAGATTACTTTGTACAATATTTCCGAAACACATTTAGAGCCTTGCATGAATTACTGGACCAGCGACACTGGTTACACAGACACATTGAGCAATGCGGCTAGGGCTATGCGTTTGTACGATCAAGGCGAGTATTCACAAGCCATTGAAACCTTTCAGCGCATGGAGCCCAATGAAACGGAAGAGGCCAATTACAATCTTTACCTTGGCATTTGTTACCTCAAATCGGGATTCGCTAACTTAGCTGTTATTCACCTTAGCGAGGCAGAGAGTTTGTTTAAGAAATACAAAATGATTCAAATGAGCAAATGGTATTTATCATTGGCCTATTTGAAGGCGGGACAAGAAAAAGAAGCCGTTGACAAATTGTTTCAACTTGTTAGCGCCAATGCACCACAACGCTATAAAGCAGAAGAAATCCTTACCAATATTGATGGGGCAAGTAACCCACTTAAGAGTTTAAAACTAGCCCTCTTGCATTAAGCACCTATTTTAAAATTTAAGGCTTAATGTTAGAAAGAAATTTCTTGTTGCAGCAGGAAAATACAAACTAGTCTGTGTTCTTTGCCCACTAGCATCCAAAGCACTATAACCACTAACACTTCCTGAACTGGCATAGGCTTGATTCAATATGTTATTGGCTCTAAAACTTATGCATGGAGAACTGCTATTAAAATATTTTTTAAGGTTAATTGTAAGCATTGCATCTAAATAATGAAATGCTGGCAACGACAAGCCTTTAAAGGCTGTATTGTCTAAGTATTGCATGCTTACAAACCTACCCATGAGGTCAAAAGCTACCAACTCTTTAAACCATAAACTTTGAATGGTAATTTGTTGGATTGATCTTGGACTCAAAGCCAAAGAGGAATTGTTAAATTCTTTCACCTCAATAGGATTAAAGCCAGCATCATAAAATGTTTGGCTTAAATGGGCAACTGTATTGTTACTTAAGGCAGAATTAATGGCAAAACCCAAATGACTATTTAATTTTCCTTGTAGTTCCATTTCAATTCCTCTGCGGGAGCTTCTACCAATATTTCCTGTAATAGGATAGCCAAAATTATTGAGCGCACCTGTTGCAACAATTTGATTTTGGAACTCCATTGCAAACAGGTTTATTTTTACATTCAAGGCAGCGCTGTGGTAGGCATATCCCATCTCTATGTCAAGCAACTGCTCTGGTTTGATTTCATTTTGTTTAATTTCATGCGTGGCATAATCATCTTGAAAATAATCGAAACGGGTAGGTTCGCGGCTACTCATACCCGCCATGGCATATACAGAATGTCTATTATTTAATAAATATTTGAGGCCTAAACGCGGGTTAACAAAAAGCCAATTCATAGGTTCAACCGTGCCATAACTTGGTCTAAATTCCATGGTCTTTTCTGTATAAGTGAAGTTGGTGCTGCGCAATTGAATATCTGTAAACAGAGAAAGCTTACTGCTCAAATCATAATTTAGTTTCAAAAAAGCACTTTGTTCCCTTTTTAAACCCGTATTAAAATAAACTTGGTGATTGGGGCCAATACCAGCAGGCAATACATCGGCCCAATTAACCTCCATAAAATGATCACTTTTAAACTGATTCAAATGCAAACCCGCATTGATATCCAATTTGCCAAAACGCGCATTATAGGTGGCAAATCCACCCACGAAGGTTTGATCCAATCTGTAGGAACTCATGAAAGAACTGGGTAATGTAGTATCGCCATTATTTATAATAAATGGAGAACCCAACATATTAAAATAATCAAAACCAACACCTCCTTGGAAAAGGTATTGAAATTTAGGTGCTTGACTTTTTACCAAGTACAAGGAAAGGTTAATGCTTTGGTTTGGCCTTAGCTGATAGGTGTATTGTATTTGATTGAAATACTGCTTAAAGGCGTCGGACTCGCCATTGACAAAAGGATTGGTTTGAGGTGAAGCCTCAAACGTAGCTTTATCTAAACCAACATAGGCCAATTGACTTGCTGCATTACCTCCCAAAAAGTTAAACTTCAAAAAAGACTTCTTGTTCTGGTAACCTAAACTAAACTGATAGGATTGAACCTGCGCACCAGAATTATTTCTATAACCATTTGTTTTTACCTGACCCAAACGCGCATAAACCATAAAATGGTTTTCCAATAAACCGGTTTGTAACTCGGCACTCAGTCGGCTCGAACCGAAAGAACCAAAACCCATATTTAACCCACTCGTGGCTGTTTGACTTAATGACCTCGTTTGAATAGCCACACTGCCACCAAAAGCCGCGCTACCATTGCTTGATGTGCCAATACCTCGCTGCACTTGAATATCTTCTGCACTGCTTGCCAAATCTGCGAAATTATTAAAATATACTCCTTGGTTCTCTGGATCATTAACAGGAATGCCATTAATGGTGGTATTAATTCTGGTTTGATCCATACCTCGCAATCGGAAATAACTGTAACCAATGCCTGTTCCATTATCACTATAAGCATTTAATGAAGGAGTTGACTGCAAAAGTGTTGGAATATCTGCCCCATAATACAGCTTATCAATTTGATTTCGGTTAAGTATACATAAAGGAATGGGTTGTTTTTCGCTTGCGCGAATACCTGCCACCAAAAACTCTTGCAATTGCTTAGTAGTTTTTAGTGAGTCTGTTTGAGCATTTAAGCCTGATACCATTGCCAGGCAAAACAACAAGGAGATTCCAAGTTTTCTCATATTTTGAGTTTAATTAAATAAAAACGACAAGCAGAGGCGGCTTGTCGGTGATAAAATACCCGGAAAGGTATAACCCAAAAATGGCAACACTCCAAAATAGGAATTGCTGTTTCTTTTTCCTTCGCAGGCATTATCCTGTTCAGGTTCCGAGGGTTTGATCTCAGCTTTACCAAAAATTGGTTAGGCACCCCTAAAGACAAGACAAAGGTAAAAAAGAAATTGATTAAACAAAATGAAGCAAAACTGTTAAAAATTGCCAAAAATAATGGCGCTTAAACCATTTTATTTTTTTGCTATCCAAACAAAATGCAATATTGCTGGATAATTCCTGTGAAATTTTGAAAACCAAAAGTACATTCTACCTTCTCTTATTGAGCATTTTGTTGTTGGGTCCAGTTTTTTCGGAAGCGCAAACCTATAAGCTGTCTGGTAAGTTGTTTGAAAAGGAAAGCTTGCAAGCTGTAATAGGCGCAAGTGTTGTAATTAAAAAACACCAAAAAACAATTACAGGAACCACAAGTAATGAAAAGGGGATTTTTGAATTAGAAAATTTAAAACCTGATACCTATGATTTGAGTATCAGCTTTATTGGCCTTAAAACCAAAACCCAGAAAGTAATAGTTGGAACAGACAAATATTTGGGTGCTATATTTTTAGAAAACAGTGATCAAAAATTAGGGGAAGCCAAAATTGAAAGTACACAAATTAGGATTGAGCAAAAAGGCGATACAACAAGTATTAATGCAGGCGCTTACAAGGTAAATCCAGATGCAACTGCAGAAGATTTAATTAAAAAAATGCCTGGCATAACTATAGAAAATGGAACTGTTAAAGCACAAGGTGAAGATGTAAAAAAGGTATTGGTGGATGGCAAAGAATTTTTTGGCGACGATGCACAAATGGCCCTTAAAAATTTGCCTGCAGAAGTAGTTGACAGGGTTCAAATTTTTAACCGTTTAGGCGACCAAGCACAGTTCACTGGATTTAATGATGGAAATACCGACAAGACAATGAACATTACTACCAAATCTGGCAGAAACAACGGCAAATTTGGAAAAGTATATGCGGCATATGGTACCAATGAAAGATACTTAGCTGGTTTAAATTATAATTCATTTAAAGGCGACCAACGCATTACCTTATTGGGCATGTCTAACAACATTAACCAGCAGAATTTTTCGATGCAAGATTTATTTGGAGGAAGTGCTTCTGCTCCGCGAATGCCAATGGGAGGTGGTGGCGGAGGTAGCAGAGGCTATATGATGGGAGGCGGAGGCTCTGGCGGAATGGGTGATATGAGTAATTTTTTTGTGGGGCAGCAAACAGGTATTAGCACAACCAATTCTTTGGGCTTAAATTATTCAGACAAATGGGGTACTAAAACCCTGGTAAGTGGGAGTTACTTTTTTAATAATAGCAAAACCTTATCGGATAAAATTACCCATAGAACCTATTTAATTAACCCCGAGGTAAGTCAATTATACCAAGATAGTTCCCTTAGTGAATCACAAAACTTCAATAACAGGTTTAATCTAAGGTTAGAGCACACATTTGACTCATTTAATTCTGTAATTTATACACCAAGAATTAGCTTTCAAAACAATACCAATAACAGCGACCAATTTGCAAGTAATGTTTTAAACGATACCACTTTAAACGCCACATTAACAAACAAGCAACTAACAAATAATGGATATACCATTAGTAACAATTTATTACTCCGTCATAAATTCGAAAAATTAGGAAGAACAATAAGTTTGAATTTAAGTCATGATTTAAACAACAAAATTTCTGAGATTAACCAATATTCAACTAATTCTAATATTGACACCAGTTATAATTTGGTTAAAAAAAGTATTAGACAACAAAGTAAAAGTGAAACCAATGGTGTAACCTACGGTACTAATTTAACCTATACAGAACAGTTAAATAAAACCATACAATTGCAATTGAGTTATAACCCTACATTGAATCAAAATAAGGCTTATAAAATGACCAATAGATATGATTCAACCAATAATGAATACAGTAAGATTGACTCTTTATTAAGCAATACATTTGATAATACTGTAACAACACATAAAGCGAATGTGAGTATAAACATTAATAAAGAAAAATACACTTTAACAGCAGGCGTTACACAACAATTTTTAAAGATGGAAAGTGCCCAAACTTATCCTACAAATAGAGCGTTTGACAAAAGCTTTCAAAATATTTTGCCAAGCATAACTTACCAATATAAGTTTACAAATAGTAAAACCTTGAGATTGGTTTATAGAACAAACACCAATACCCCAAGTGTATCGCAATTGCAAAATGTAATAGACAATTCAAATCCTTTGTTGCTGGCTTCAGGAAATCCCAATTTAAGGCAAGAATATTCGCATAATTTTGTAACGAGGTATGGCATAAATAACCCACACAATGCACAAACCTTTTTCATATTTGCTATGGCCTCTTTTACCAATGACTATATTGCAAATAGCACCTATACAGCCACCAGAGACTCTGTATTACCCAATGGAGCAATACTGGGAAGAGGGGCACAAATATCGCAGCCAGTAAATTTAAATGGCAATATTAATGCACGCAGTTTTGCCACCTACGGCTTACCATTAAAAAAATTAAAGAGTAATTTGAACCTTAACGTGGGGGTTAATTATAGTAAAGTTCCAGGGCAAGTAAATACGCAATTGAACTATGCCAACACATTTAATGTAACCGGCGGAATGGTTTTAGGAAGTAATATCAGCGAGAAAATTGATTTTACCTTGAGTCATAATGCCAATATAAATTTGGTTAAAAACACTTTACTTATTAATCCAAGTAGCAATTACTTTATTAATACCAGCAATTTAAAAGCGAATATTATGCCCACCAAATCGTTGGTATTAAATTCTGAAATAAGTTATACCAATTACAAAGGATTGGGTAGCAGTTTTAATTCCAATTTCTTCCTGTGGAATGCCGCTATTGCTTATAAATTTATGAATAGAATGGCCGAGGTAAAAGCAAGTGTTTTTGATATCTTAAATCAAAACAACAGCATAAGCAGAAACGTAACTGAAACCTATATTGAAGACACCCGATCTAATGTGTTAAACAGGTATTTTCTGCTTACTTTTACCTATAATATTAGAAAATTTACACCGATGCCAGCTCCTGCAGTGGCTCCTGTTCCAGCAAGATAATTAAGGCAACAAGACAGTGCAACTGATCATTTTATGGTCGCTAAAATTTAGCGTATTGGTTTTGTAGTGATAGCTTTCCCAACTTGGATCATGGAGGATATAATCAATTCTAAAGGAAGGCATTTTACCAATATAGGTTCTGCTCATTCCGTATCCAGATTCTTTAAAGGCATCTTTCATATTGCCCCTAATAGTATGGTAGGCATAACTGGTTGGGGAATCATTGAAATCTCCACAGAGGATTACTTTGTAAGGACTCTTGTTTAACTTTTCGCGTATTTTATCTGCTTGCTTAGATCGGTATTGAAAAGCATATTTAAGTTTGAAAAGAATACGTTTTAATTTATATGATTCGGGGCTGTCTTCGGCCTCCTGCAATTCTGCATAGGTTTTATAATCTTCCTTGTCGAATACAATAGATTTAAGATGGGTATTGATTACCCTTATGGTGTCTTTTCCAACCAATACATCTGCAAATACAGTTAAGTTGCTGTTTTGATTTTCTAGTTCAAGGTAACCCTTATTTACGATTGGGTATTTGGAGAAAATACAAACCCCATAGCCTGTTGGAAATGTTTTATTAATAGCATCGGCATTTACATTGAAAAAATCTTTGTACTGTTTAAAGAAACGTTTGAACATTGGCTTCTCATAATTGCCGCCTAAATTGGCAAATTCTTGGAGGCAAATAATATCAGGTTGCAAGGTGTCTAACATTCTAAAGAAAAATCCTGAATCGCCACCATTGTAATCGTAGGCACCCATATAATGGGTATTAAAACTCACGATATTTAATTTTTTATGTGCTTCTACTACTGGAACATCTTTGCTATTTAATTGGATAAATGATGGCACATTCCACATACTGAAAACAAATGCAGCAAGGGCTATGTAAGCATTCTTGTGTTTTCTAATTAACCAAAAAACTAATACGAAGAAATTAAGCACAAATACAAAAGGAAAGGCTAAACCAAAAAAGGCCAAAGGCCAAAATAATTGGGGTGAAAAAAACGGAGCCATATTCCCTAAAATAAGCAAAAGGGCAATAGAAATAGTAACTATCAGAAAGGGTAATTTATGCAACTTCACAATGCGTTATTCTTTACTTGCTTTAAACAATATTTCCTTTTCCTTTTTATTCAAACTTTCGTAACCATTTTTAGCAATTTTATCTAAAATGCTATCAATTTCAATTTGACTAGGTTTATTACTCGGTTCGGTTTTAAAGCCCGTATTCTTATATTTTATTTTAACTTTTGAACTTGGTTCGAACCAACCTGCAATGGTATTAAAAAATTGATCAATAGCTGTTGCTAAGGCGCTCTGGCTGTATATTAATTTAATGAAAAAGAAACCAAAAGCCGCGCCGCCTAAATGGGCAATATGCCCGCCTGCATTACCATTGGGTATGCTAATAAGGTCAAGAAAAACAGAAACCAAGGCGATATATTTGAGCCTTACTGCACCAAAAATAAATAGGAAAACTTGGTAATCTGGCAAAAGTGTAGCAGTTGCAACAACTAAAGAAAGCACTCCTGCTGAAGCACCAAGCGCATAAGAAAAAGGAACTTGGTTACTGAATGCAGGGAAGAAATTAAAGGCCAAAATGTATACGATGCCGCCAAAAATTCCTCCTAAAAAATACGCTTGATAGGTTTTACTATTTCCCAAATATTGCTGAAACAAGCTACCAAACCAATACAACCAAAGCATATTAAAAAGGAGGTGAAAAAACCCCTCATGTAAAAACATGTAGCTAATGATACTCCAAGGCTGCATAATGAAATTAGAAAATGCAGCAGGCAACATCAAATATTTAAGGAGATTTGCTTGCAAATTGGGCTGTTGGAATAAAAAAAAGAAAACCCCCAAAATTGCAAAAAACAAGAAGACAGCTAAATTCAATAACACTATCTGAACGATAGCGTTTCCTTGCTTTAATTTAAATTTTAAATCTTCGAAACTTTCCATTAGTGTTCTTCAAACATACGAATAGCAGTGCTATTTAAAAACAGGTAGCTTTGTTTACAAAATTCAATTATTCTATTAAATTGCCAATGTTAGGTTTAAATGAACAAATTTTAACCAATAAATTACTGAATCAAGACTGAATATGACAGCATTAAAAAAATTGATCCAACTTGCTTTTTTTCTATTGTGTTGCGCCAAATTAGAGGCCCAGGTTGGGTTTCCTTTGAACGGCCCGCCAGATAAAAGGCCTGAATATGTAGCCATTACCAATGTTACCATTCAAATAAACCCAAATAAAAGTATAAGTAATGCAAGCTTATTGCTATTAGATGGGAAAATTGAAAATGTTGGTGTTGGCATAAGCATTCCTAAAGAGGCAAGAGTAATTAATGCAAAAGGGAAATACCTATACCCATCCTTTATTGATTTATACAGCAATTATGGTATAAAAGCACCAATTGCATCCAAAACAAGGGGAGATCAATTTTCAAATAACCAAGCGGGCCCTTATTCTTGGAATGATGCCGTTAGAAGCCAATTAGACGCCATTAATTATTTTTCTTATGATGAAAAGAAAAGTAAGCAATTACTTGGAAACGGATTTGGCGTAAGTTTAAGTGCCGTTCAAGATGGAATATTTAGAGGAACATCTGCCTTGGTATTAAATGGCAATGCACATGAACAAAATTTAGTTTTAAACCCAAAAGCTGCTTGCGGCATGAGTTTTAACAAAGGCAGCAGCACGCAAGATTATCCTGGCTCTGCAATGGGTTGCGTTGCGTTAATAAGGCAAACCTATTTTGATGCAAATTGGTATGCACAACAAAAGGGGACTTACAATTTAAGCCTAGAAAATATTAATAAATACAAAGACCTCCCCGTAATTTTTGAAGCTGAAAACAAGTTAGCTGCACTCAGGGCTGCTAGAATTGGCAAGGAGTTTGGTATATCATACATTATTAAGGGCGCAGGAGATGAATACCAAAGATTGGATGAAATTGCGGCAATTGGTTTACCCTTTATTCTTCCTATTAATTTTCCAAAACCCTACGAGGTGGAGAATCCTTTTGATGCTATGAATATTAATTTGGCAGATTTAAAGCATTGGGAAATGGCACCTGCGAATCCTCAAATGGTGGCAAGGAAAAAAATTCCATTTGTAATAACCAGTAGTGGATGCACGGAACCAAATGAATTTTTAAAAAACCTTAGAAAGGCGGTAGAATATGGCTTGAGCGAAGAGGATGCATTGACAGCATTGACTACAAGACCTGCACAATGGCTAAAATCAGAAAAAGAAATTGGCACTATTGAAAAGGGTAAAATGGCTAATTTTTTTATTAGTAACGAACCTATATTTAACAAAAACGCACAAATTCTTTCACATTGGATTTTGGGAGAAGAAAGCATTATCAACGTCAATTCAATTTATAGCATTAAAGGCGATTACCGCATTGTAAATTCTCCAATAGAAAATTACGTTTTAAGAATAAATGACAACCTCAAAGAAGGCCTGTTATTAGGCAAGGACACCCTTAAGGTAAACATTCAAGAACAGTTGGGAATTTTCAATTTAAGTTATAATGATAACAATAAAAATACGCAACAAATTCGTATAAACGCTTGGATTAAAAACATTGATAGCATTAGCTTTCAAGCCCTGTCATTAGAGGGTTTAACACAAATGCCTGATGGAAGTTCCAAACCCTTTATGGCCAATTGGCAATTGGTTCGAACCGAAAACAAAAAAACGGCAGCAATAGAAAAACCATTTATTGGAAAAGTAGTATACCCGTTTACAGAATATGGAAATGAAAACATACCAAAAGCTCGTAATTATTTATTTAAAAATGCCAGTGTGTGGACCAATGAAAAAGAAGGTGTTTTAAGTGAGACCGATGTTGCTATTAGTGAAGGTAAAATTATAGCAATTGGGAAGAATTTAAAATTAGAAAACTACCAAACTATTGATGCAACAGGAAAAGTATTGAGTAGCGGAATTATAGATGAACATTCGCATATTGGAATTTATCGTGGGGTGAATGAGTGTACCCAAAACATTACTGCTGAAGTAAGAATTGGTGATGTTATAAATTCTGAAGACATTAACATTTATAGACAATTAAGTGGTGGGGTTATTGCCTGCCAACAATTACATGGTTCTTGTAACCCAGTTGGAGGACAGAGCAGTTTAATAAAATTGAGATGGGGAATGGCACCTGAGCAAATGAAAATTGCAGGTGCAGATGGGTTCATAAAATTTGCTTTGGGTGAAAATGTAAAACAAAGTAATTGGGGTGTTGAAAGCGGTAGATACCCGCAAACACGCATGGGTGTTGAACAAGTATATTATGATGCCTTTATTAGGGCTAAGGAATATGAACGTGCATTGAAGGTTAATCCATCCCTTACAAGAAGAGATTTAGAGCTAGATGCATTGGTAGAAATTTGCAATAAAAAAAGGTTTATTAGTTGCCACAGTTATGTGCAAAGTGAAATTAACATGTTGATGCATGTGGCAGATAGTATGGGTTTTAAAGTGAATACATTTACCCATATTTTGGAAGGATATAAAGTTGCAGATAAAATGAAAGCACATGGAGTAAGTGCCAGTACCTTTGCAGATTGGTGGGCCTATAAATATGAGGTTATTGATGCCATTCCGCAAAACGCTGCTATACTTAATAAAATTGGCGTTGTAACTGCTATAAATAGCGATGATGCTGAGATGGGTAGAAGACTCAATCAAGAAGCTGCTAAAATAATTAAATACGGACATATTAGTGAAGAGGAGGCATGGAAAATGGTAACCTTAAATCCTGCAAAAATGTTGCATTTAGACACACGCACAGGTAGCATTAAGGTAGGTAAAGATGCAGATTTGGTTTTATGGTCGTGCAACCCATTAAGCATTCAAGCAAAAGCAGAAATGACCTTTGTGGATGGCGTTTGTTATTTTAATAGAACAGCCGACGAGGCTATGCGCATTGCGGTTCAGGCCGAACGCCAGCGCATTATTCAAAAGATGATTTTAGCCAAACAAAAAGGAGAAAAAGCAGAAGCAAAAGTTTCAATGCCTGATCCTGATTACCATTGTGATGATTTTTAGGTAAAAGCAAAACAATAATAATAAAGACAATGAAAATATTGATAAAAATAGCGTTTTGTGTTTTGTTAAGTTTAAACCTTAGCGCACAAATAACCACCAAAATTATTAGAAATGGCACCCTTCATTTAGGCAATGGGGAAGTTATTGAGGGTGGCGTACTGGTGATGGAGCAAGGTAAAATAATTGAGCTTGGATCGACCCAAAAAGGCCTTTATAAAAATGCAGTGGTTATTGATGCAAAAGGTAAACATGTTTATCCAGGGTTGATTGCCATGAATAATATCATGGGTTTAAATGAAATTGATGCAATTAGGGCAACTAAGGACTATTATGAGCAAGGCGATTTTAACCCAAATGTGCGCAGTTTAATAGCCTATAATACAGATTCAAAAATACTCCCAACCGCCCTTTTTAATGGGATACTATATACGCAAGCCATACCTCAGGGAGGTATAATCAGCGGCAGTAGCAGTTTAATGAAAACTAAGGCATGGAATTGGGAAGATGCTGTAGTAAAAGGAGATGAGGGTGTACATATAAATTGGCCGCATATTCCAATTCCAAGTTTGGATCCTAATAAAAATGGAGAAAAACTTATGGGAGATATTGCCACTTTTTTTGCTGAAGCCAAGCAATACCAAAACATGAAAACACCAGCATTTAATGCCAGGTTGGCGGCAATGAAAGGCGTGTTTTTAGGCACCCAAAATTTATACATTCATACCAATGAAGCCCAAGGCATGATGCGTTCAATTCAGTTTTTTAAAAGCAATTACCCAGAAATTCATTTGGTAATAGTTGGCGGGCAAGAAGCTTATCTGGTAGCAGATTTACTTAAAGAAAATCAAATTCCTGTGGTTTTAGGGAGTATACATCGCTTGCCTGCGCGCAATGCCGATGGAATAGATCTGCCTTACCAAACTCCTGCACAACTTGAAAAATTGGGTATTAAATTTGCGCTATCTTTAGAAGGAAGTTGGGAGGCGAGAAATTTAGCATATTTGGCTGGAACCGCTGCTGCTTATGGCCTTAACAAAGAAGCCGCCTTGAAAGCTATCTGCTTAAGTCCGGCTGAAATTATGGGCATTTCGGATAGAATTGGCAGTTTGGCTGTTGGCAAAGATGCCTCTATATTAATTTGTAATGGTGATTTACTTGACATGAAAAGTAGTGAAATATGGCAAGCTTATTTATGTGGTGAGGCAATAGACTTAAACAATGAGCAGGTGAAACTTTACCAAAAATACATGGACAAGTACAAATTGAATTAGAAAAAATTTGCTTTTATATCGGATATTTGTCCCGTATTGCATTAAATAGTAAAGATGAAAGGTTATAGAAAGTTTTTAAGTTATATTCTTCCGTACAAGGGATTGGCATTGTTAAACGTGCTATTCAACATTTTTTCTATTTTCTTTAGTTTATTTTCTATTGCACTTATTTTCCCATTTCTCTCTCTGTTGTTTGGGCAAACACAATTGGTTACTGTAAAACCAGAAATAACCTATGATGCCAAGGGTTTGAACGAGTTTTTTAATTACTACCTTTCCCATATAATTCAAACAGAGGGACCAGAATCTGCCTTGGTATTTATTTGTTTGATGGCCATTATTACCATCTTTTTTAAGAATGTATTTCGTTATTTGGCTTTGTTCTTTATGGTTTCTTTGCGCAATAATATTGTAAGCAATTTGCGCGAAAGCATGTATAAGCACATATTGGTTTTGCCTTTATCTTATTTCAGTGAAGAGAAAAAAGGCGATTTAATTAGCCGCATGAGCAATGATATTTTGCAAATTGAGGTAGCCATTATGAGTTCTTTGGAGGCAATGTTTAAAGAGCCCCTTACTATAGCAATTTTTTTGGTATCACTGGTTATGATTAGTCCGCAATTGGTACTTATTGTTTTTATTACCTTACCCATTATAGCCTTGTTAATTGGGCAAATTGGAAAGGTATTAAAAAAATATTCACAGCGTGGGCAGGCCAAATTAGGCGATTTGGTTTCCTTGTATGAAGAAACCCTAATGGGGATTAGAATTATTAAGGCATTTAATTCTCAAGCATTTTTCATGCGCAGGTTTAACAAAGAGAACAATGCTTATACACGTATTAATGTAGCTAGCAATAGAACTGGTGATAGCGCCTCTCCTATTTCAGAAACATTAAGTGTGGTGGTTTTGTCGTTTATACTTTGGTTTGGCGGTAAAATGGCATTGCATCCAGCAGAAACAGGATTAAATGCTCAATCCTTTATACTATTTATTTTGGTGTTTACACAGATTCTTCCGCCCGCGAAATCATTTTCTACAGCTTATAGCAATATGCAAAAAGGTTTAGCTTCTTTAGAACGTGTGAATGAAGTATTACAAAGTGAAGAGTTAATTACTGAAATTCCGAATGCCAAGCCTGTTGAGGGTTTAGGTAATTCAATAGAATTTAAGAATGTTAGCTTTAAATATGCCGATGACTATGTTTTGAAAAATATCAATTTAAAGATTGAAAAGGGAAAAACGGTGGCATTGGTTGGACCGTCGGGTTCTGGGAAATCTACATTAACAGATTTGATACCACGTTTTTACGATCCTGTTGAAGGAGAAGTGTTATTAGATGGTGAAAATATTAAGAACTTGAAAATACTTCAGCTACGTGGCACTATGGCCATTGTTGCCCAGGAGTCTATCCTATTTAACGACAGTATCTATAATAATATTTCCTTTGGAAAAACAGATTCTACGCCTAGTCAGGTAGAAGAAGCTGCAAGAATTGCGAATGCCCATGAATTCATTTTAGGTTCGGAAAAGGGCTACCAAACCAATATTGGCGACAGGGGAAATAAACTCAGTGGAGGACAAAGACAACGCATAAGTATTGCCAGGGCCATTCATACCAATCCAGACATTTTAATATTAGATGAGGCAACTTCTGCCTTGGATACTGCCAGCGAGCGCTTGGTTCAGGAAGCCTTAAACAATATTATGCAAAATCGCACTACTATTGTTATTGCGCACCGCTTAAGTACCATTCATAAAGCAGATTTAATCGTTGTATTAGACAAGGGTGAAATTGTTCAAACAGGAACACACCATGAACTTATTTTAGAAGAGGGTTTATACAAACAATTGCATGAAATGCAGAAGATTTTAGAAGGATAATTGCTCCTTTTTGATCTTGCAAAACGCTGATTGTTTTACTTTAAAGCGTTTTTTACACAAGTTTTCCTCTTTTTGTACATCCTCAAACGCGAATGAGCAATTTTAGCTCAAATTATTTACTGAATCTTGTAGTAACCTAGAAGGTCTCCCGCGAGGGGGTCTTTCAAACCTTTACTCATTTGCTGTTTGCAGCGCCATTCGTGGCTCCGAGAGGAGTTGTGTGTGTTGTGCTGTGGGAGCTTTTTTGTAAAATTTCTTGTGAAAACCTTTATTAATTTATATATGAAAACAAAACAACTCTTAATGTTGTGGGCGCTAGCTTTATGGCTTGTTCCCTCGCTGCATGCTCAGAGTTCTGATTCTGATTCCAAGAAGGAGTCTGAAAAAGAATCTGAGAGCAAAAAAGCTAAAACAGTTAATTACTGTACAGGCTTTGTTACCTACACCCAGGAAGTTTGGAACGAAAATTCTGAAAGCGACAAATGTGGCAATTCTAACAAATTGCTTACCAACAATTTTTCTACCGTATTCCCTAATGGCTTAACAGTAGGTTGTAACGCAGGTTACAAAATCATTATTACTACAAGAGAGCACATCAAATCATTTTTACCTGCTGAAGGTAACGAAAACTCCCTAGACAAATCTTGTACTAACCCTAAAAATACTAGGGCTGGTAAATTAGCTGGAGAGTTAATTGCATTAACTTTAAATGTAGCATATGATGATGCTATTCCTTCATTTTCTGCACCAGAAAATCACATTGGCGACATGACCATTCAGTTGGTATCGTCTCCCTTTTATGGTTTAACTGTTCGTCAGTTTTTGGCGGTTGCAAATAACGTTTTAGGTGGTTGCTCTAGCACCTATACTGCATCACAAGTTTGCAATATGGCTAAGAAGATTAACGAAAATTTCAAAAAAGGCAAAGAAAATGACGAAGAAAATGATAAGCAAAACAAAGGATTATTAAACTGTACGCCGCCATTATGGACAAGCGTTACTGGTGTAAATAATACATGTTCATATTCTTCAAATGCATCTGCTACTTTAGCAATTACTAGCGGTGTTCCACCTTATACTGTATTGTGGAGCAATTCGGCAACTACAAATACTATTACAGGTTTAACTGCTGGTACTTATACCGTAACTATTAAAGACGGTGCGAACCAGACTGCAACTAAATCGGTAACAATCACTACTCCTAGTGTAATTGCAATTGGATTAACTGCAACAGATGTGAAATGTTTTGGCGCTTCAACTGGTAGCATAGCTGCTAATGTTAGCGGTGGCACCGGTGCTTATAGCTATAGCTGGTCTAATACTGCAACAACTTCAACCATCAGCAATATAGCTGCTGGCAACTATGAATTAACTGTAACTGATGCGAACGCTTGTATTGCTAAAGCAAACAAAAGCATTAGCCAACCTGTTGCCGCTTTAAACGTTACTGGAACAGCAACAGCTGTAACTTGTAATGGTTTAAACAATGGTAGCATTGATATGGCGGTTACTGGTGGCACTGGTGCTTATAGTTACTTATGGAATGACAATGCAACTACTGAAGACAGAAGCGCATTGACTCCAGGAAGCTATACAGTAACTGTAACAGATGCGAATGCATGTACAGCAACTGGCAGCACTCAAACCATTACAGAACCTGCTATATTAAACGCATCAACTTCACAAACCAATGTATTGTGTAAAGATGGCAATAACGGCGCTATTGATTTAACCGTAACCGGTGGTAATGGCTCAAATACTTTTAATTGGTCAAATACCGCAACTTCTGAAGATATCAGCGATTTAGTTGCTGGTAAATATTCAGTTATTGTTACAGATGCAAAAGCTTGTACTACTGCAGTGGAAGCAACAATTACTGAACCAACTAAATTGGTGATTACTGGAAATGCTACCAATGTAAAATGCCATGGCGAATCCAATGGTGCTATTGCAATTGATATAACAGGCGGTGTAAGCAATTATACTTATAGTTGGACAGGTGCTACTTCTGCTTCAACAGAAGACTTAAGCAATTTGGCAGCTGGCGATTATACTTTGGTTGTAACTGATGCTAACGCTTGTACTGCTACCGAAACTTTTACTGTTACTGAACCAAATGTATTGGCTACCAATGCAGATATTTTTAATGTGAAATGTTATGGTGATGCAACTGGTAAAATTGAATTTGCTCCATTTGGAGGAACATATCCTTACCAATACAGCTATGCAAATTCTGATTACAAAGGAAACCGCTTAGAAAATCTATATGCAGGTACTTATTCTGTAACCATTACAGATGCGAATGGATGTACTTTAACCGCACCACGTACCATTACTCAGCCAGCTGCTGCCTTAGCAGTAACACCTAACGTTACAAACGTAGCTTGTAACGCTGGTTCAAATGGTTCAATTGTTTTGAGTGTAACTGGAGGAACTGGTGATATGACTTATGCATGGAGAAGCAATGCTTCAACAAGCAATACTATTAGTGGTTTAAGTGCAAGCACTTATAACTATACTGTTACAGACGAAAACGGTTGCGTAAAATCTGCTGACGTAGTTGTTTCACAACCTTCAGTATTAGCAGTAACTATTAGCAGTAATTTGTTATGCTATACAGGTAGCAATGGTGCTATCACTGCAAATGTAAGCGGTGGTTCAACTCCATATGCTAGCTATGCTTGGACTAAAACTGGTTCGGCAATAACTGCAAGCACTGCAACATGGGCTGGTAGAAATGCAGGTACTTACAGTGTAGTTGTAACAGATGCAAACAGCTGTACTGCAACAAAATCTATTACTATCAACCCACCATCTTCAAATACTTGTGGTATTTTTAAAACTTATGAAAGAGAAACTTGGAGCGAAAAACGTGGCAGTTATATAACAGCTAATTTTGCTACTGTATTCCCTAATGGAATTGTTATTGGTGCAGGTTCTAATAAATACACCTTTACCACTGCAACTGCAGTTCGTAACTTCTTAGGCAACGATGATGATGATGATTCACATTGTAGTTCTATTTCTGGTCATACCATTAACCCAGGTTCAAGCAATAACCGTTTGGCCATTGAATTATTGGTTTTGAAATTAAATGTAGGATTTGACAACTATTTCCCTGCGTTTTCTCCATCAACAACCAAATTAGGTGATTTAGTAATCTATGAAAACGGAAGCAATGCCCATTTCAATGGCTTGTCGTTAAATGAATTTATCACTTTAGCGAACAATGCTTTGGGTGGTGTTCCTTGCGGAAGTGGCTATACTTTAGCACATGTAAAAAACACTGCTAAAAACTTAGATAACAATTTCCACCACGAAAGTGGCGAAAGCGAAGATGATGATGAACATTGCGATAATGACCACAATGAGAACCATGGTAACTTAGTTTGCCCTTGCATTCAAAACAAAACTGGTGAAGATCCAAACGGTCCAGTTGCTAAAAAAGGTACAATTAGTAATTCAACTATGACTTGCTATCCTAACCCTTTCAGCAACAAATTAGCTGTTAGCTTTACTAGCAAATTTAACGCGCAGGCTGTTGTAGAATTATACAACGCTGAAGGTGTAAGAGTAGCTGTATTGTTTAACGGAAACGTAAATGAAAACGGAACTTACGATGTAAATGTAAATACTGAAAACCTAAGTGCTGGAGCTTATTTCTGCAGATTCGCATCTGAGAATGAAACTTTGGTACAAAAGCTTATCATGATTAAATAAGATAAAGGTTCAAAATTAAGGAGCCCTTTAACGGGGCTCCCTTAAATCTTTATTTGTTTAATGATTGAAAAACAAAACATTAGCCTCCAAAACGGAGACTAATGTTTTTGTGTTTTTAGCCTTTTCAACAATTTAAAAACCCCTTAAAAAACATATATGAATAAAAAACAACTATTAATGTTGTGGGCACTGGCCTTATGGTTGGTCCCAACAATCCAAGCAAAGAGCTCTTTAGCCAGAACTCTAAAATTTGACGATCACGAAAAGGAAAACAGAGGTGTAAACTACTGTACTGGTTTTGTATCAAACACCCAAGAAAGATGGGATGAAATTGCAAAAGCATCCGGATCTACTAATTTACTAACTTTAAACTTTAGCACTGTGTTTCCAAGTGGATTGGTTGTAGGTAGCAATACCGGTTACAAGCTTACACTTAACTCAAAAACAGCTATTAAAAACTTCTTACCACAAGAAGGAACACCGCATGCTTTAAACAGCACTTCAACTAACCCTACCTCTACTTACGGTGGCAGGTTGGCAGGTGAGATTGTTGCCTTGACTTTAAATGTGGCAATGGATGATGCTGTGGCATCTTTCTCGGCTCCAGCTAACCATATTGGCGACATGACCATTATCTTAACAGCTTCGCCATTTAATGGATTAACTGTACGCCAGTTCTTGGCTGCAGCTAATACAGTTTTAGGTGGAGGCGCTAGTCCTTACACTCCTGCTCAGGTAAGTGTTATGGCAAAAAAGATCAATGAAAACTTTAGAAAGGATAATGAAAGTGAAGAAGACCATGATGAGGATGAAAACGCAGCATTGTTAAACTGTACGCCACCACTTTGGGCCAGCGTTACAGGGGTAAACAATACATGTTCTTATTCTACAAACGGTTCTGCTACATTGGCTATTACAAGCGGTGTTCCACCCTACAATGTAACTTGGAATACAACTGCAAAAACAAATACCATTTCTACTTTGGCAGCTGGTACATACAGTGTAGTTATTGTTGACGGTGCGAACCAAACAGTAACCAAAACTGTAACGATTACCACACCAAGTGCAATTACTGCAGATTTAACTGCAACTGATGTAAAATGTTTTGGTAATTCAACTGGATCTATTGCTACAACTAATGTAAATGGCGGTAATGGAACTTATAGCTATAGCTGGTCAAATTCTGCTAATACAGCAAGCTTGAGTAACCTTAGTGCTGGAAGTTATAGTTTAACCATTACTGATGTTAAAGCTTGTTCTGCTGTTTTTAACAAAACAATTGGGCAACCAAGTGCAGCTTTAAGTATAGTTAGCACTCCAACTGTAGTTTCTTGTAATGGTTTAAACAATGGTAGCATTGATGTAACTGTTGCTGGTGGAACAACTCCATATAGCTATACATGGAATGATAATGAAAATACAAAAGATAGAACTGGATTAGCTTCTGGTAACTATACGTTAACTGTAACCGATGCAAATCTTTGTACTGCTGGTAGTGGTCCTCAAACCATTACCGAACCTGCTGTAATTTCTGCAACAGTTGCCTCAACCAATGTTTCTTGCTTTGGTGGAAATAGTGGTTCAATTACGCTAAGTAATGTTGCTGGCGGAAATGGTTCGTTTACTTATGCTTGGACTGGTACTGGTGTATCAAGTAATACAAGCAATAGTGCAACTGATTTAACTGCTGGTAACTATAACTATACAATTACAGATTTAAAAGGTTGTACAAAAACTGCTCAGATTGCTATTTCGCAACCTATTGCTGCACTTAGTGTAACTGGCTCATCAAGCAATGTAAGCTGCTTTGGTTTAAACAATGGAAGCATTGATTTAACTGTTACTGGTGGAACAACTCCTTATACTTTAGTTTGGGCAGATAATTCATCTATTACAAACGGACACAGAACTGGATTAGCTCCTGGTAGCTATACTTTAAATGTTACTGATGCAAACGGATGTACAGCTAATAGCGGGGCAAAAACAATCACACAACCTAGTGCTGCACTTAGTGTTTCTGGTAATTCAACCAATGTAACTTGTAATGGTTTAAGCAATGGTAGCATAGACATGACTGTTGCTGGTGGAACAACTCCTTATTCTTTGGTTTGGGCAGATAATTCATCTATTACAAACGAAGACAGAAATGGATTAGCTCCTGGTAATTATACTTTAAATGTTACTGATGCAAACGGATGTACAGCTAATGGTGATGCCAAAACCATTTCACAACCTGCAACTTTAGCTGTAACAATTAGTTCGAACCTACAATGTTTTACCGGTAGCAACGGCGCTTTAACAGCCAATGTAACTGGTGGAACAGCTCCATTTGCTTATGCTTGGACCAAAACAGGTGTATCTGGAATAACTACAACAGCAACTTGGTCTGGTAGAACAACCGGTATTTATAATGTTACTGTAACAGATGCAAATTCTTGCACTGCAACAAAAACAATTACTATTAATACTCCATCTTCAACTACTTGTGGTGTATTTAAAACATATACCAGAGAAAAATGGTATTCTAGACATACCTATTTAAATGCTAATTTTTCAAGCGTATTCCCTAACGGAATTGTAATTGGTTCGGGTTCTAATACCTATACCTTTACAAATGCCTTGGCAGTACATAATTTCTTAAACAATGATGATGATGATGATTCACATTGCACTTCTATTTCTGGTAATTACACCAATCCAAGTAGCAGCAATAACCGCTTGGCAATTGAATTATTGGTTCTAAAATTGAATGTGTCTTTTGATCTTTATTTCACGGCTTTCTCACCTTCTTCTACACATATTGGTGATTTAGTTATTTATGAAACTGGAAGCGGCTCACATCCATTTAATGGATTAACCTTGAACCAATTCTTAACATTGGCAAACAATGCATTGGGTGGTGTTCCTTGTGGCAGTGGCTATACCTTAGCTAATGTTAAAAATACTGCTAAGCATTTGGATGAAAACTTCAACAATGATGATGAAGATGAAGATGATGATGAAGACCACAGCCATAATTATGGCAACTTGGTTTGCTCATGCGTACAAGGTAAAACAGGTGCTACTAGCAATGCAGTTGAAAACAAAGGTATTGTAAGTGCGTCTACTATGACTTGCTACCCTAATCCTTTCAGCAGCAATTTGGCTGTTAACTTTACTAGCAAATATGCTTCACAAGCTGTGGTTGAATTATACAACGCAGAAGGTGTAAGAGTAGCAGTATTGTTTAATGGTAACGTTAAAGAAAACGGAACTTATGATGTAAATGTAAATACAGAAAATTTAAGCAGTGGTGCTTACTTCTGTAGATTTACTTCAGATAAAGAAACCGTTATTCAAAAACTAATCATGATTAAATAATAAAGGTTTAATAACTAAAACCCGGTGAGACAAAAGTTTCACTGGGTTTTTTTTTGCCCAAAAATTTTCAAGAATGGATTAAAAAAACATAAAAAAATTTATAGCCAAGGGCTTTCAAATTTTTGATTTTCCAAATAATTACTATCTTTACTTATTATAGTTCAGTAGATTATGAGAAAATTGGCCTCTTATTTACTTGTTCCCGTATTGTTTTTTTTATACCCCGCTAAAAACTATTCTCAAACGGTTACAAATTATGCTTTTAGTCCTTCTAATACAGTTTTTACTGCCTTAGTAGGTTCCACACCTGCTGTTATTACAGGTGGTGCAGATGAAGGATACATGAGTGCTGTACCCATTGGATTTAATTTTATTTATAATAGCCAGGCCTATTCTACTTTATCAATTTCAACCAATGGATATGTTTCATTGGGACAAAATATTACTGCCTTAAATAGTTTTTTAAATAACCTAAGTGCAGGCACCTCTCCACTTTCACCGCGCCCTATTTTAGCCCCTTTATGGGATGATTTGGCATTTGCAGCCACCACAAATATTAGTTACCAAATTTCTGGTACTGCACCTTATAGAATATTTACTGTTCAATGGCTCAATGCCAAATGGGTTTATAATGCAACTGCCGCTGGTATTTCATTTCAATTGAAACTGTATGAATACGACAGTAAAATAGAATTTATTTACAGACAAGAAGCCGGTGCCTTACTTAATCCAAGTGCCTCTATAGGAATTACCAACGCAGCTGCTGGAGCAGGGAATTTTCTATCCTTAATTAGTACTGGTACCAACCCTGCAGACACTAATAGCCAAGTAGAAGCAAATGGCTTAAACACCAAACCTGCAAATGGGCAAGTTTATGCCTTTGTACCCAATTATATTCCACCTATTGCACCAGCAGCGCTCAACTTCTCAAACATTGGCGCCACTACCTTTTCGGTTGATTGGTCAGACAATTCTAATTCGGAAACCTATTACGAGGTATACATGTCTACAGACAGTATAAACTTTAATAAAGTTAGTACTATTTATTCTGGAAGTATTGCCACAACAGGCACTCTCTATCATTATGTGCCTAGCGGTTTAAACCCAAGCAGCTATTACTACTTTAAGATATATGCAAACAATGAGGGAAGTTTACCCAATAATTTTGCCTATGGATTTACCAGCACCTCTGCGGGATTATTATCTGGTATTAAAACAATTTGTCCTTGGGGTTGCGATTATACAAGTATTGGAAATGCCAACGCAGATATTAGGTACAAAGGGGTATATGGCAGTTTAATATTAGAGTTTGACTCCTCTTACCATGCCAATGTGGAGACCTATCCAATAGACTTTGGCAACCTTAATACAAGTGCATCAAATACTGTTACCTTTAGGCCAAGTAGCAATGTGGTTTCGCTTATTAATTTTGTTTCTGCCACCAATATTACCTTTGATTTAAACACAACAGATTACTTAACCATTGATGGAAAAGCAGGGGGCTATGGTTCCGAAAATTTAATTCAAATAAGTAATACCAATACCATTGGAACTGCTATCAGGTATATTAATGACGCAACCAATAATACTATTTTTAATTGTAGAATTAGCGGTGCATCAAGCTCCATAAATTCAGGTGTTATTAGCTTCATGGGCACAAGTGGCAGTAATGGAAACAGCAATAATTTCATTTTTTATTCGAGCATAAAAGACACCGTAAACCTGCCTATTTATGCCATTTATTCAAATGGCAATGTTGCTGCACCTAACTTATACAATGCCATTTATGGAAATGATATTTTTAATTATTATAGCAACTCAAACCCATCATACGGCATTTATTTAGGTGGCGGAAATAACGCGTGGTTTATTGGTTCGAATAATTTATACCAAACCGCAGTAAGAATGCTGTCTAATAATAATACCGGTGCCATTAGTATTAACAGTGGCTCCAATTATACTTTGTACGGAAATTATATAGGTGGATCCCAAGCAATGTGTGGCGGAAATGCTACCGCATACAATGGATCTGGAACTGTTTCGTTTCTAAATTTGAACTTAGCAAATACAGCAACATGCCTGGTACAAGCCAATGTATTTCAAAACATAAATTTAGATTTAAATTCATCTACCAATTCAATCCTTTATTTAGCAAATGGCGAATTTAGTATAAGCGGAAATACAATTGGAAATACCACTGGAACCAATAGTATTATTTACAAAAGCAATGCTGCCAATGGCCTATTTTCGCCCATTTATTTAAGTGGTGGAACTGCTTATGGTACTGTTGAAATTACTGCAAATACCATTGGTGCAATATCTATAGAAGGAACAGGTATAACACAATTTAAAGGTATTAACATTGCCGCTACTTTACCAGAATTAATAATAAGCGACAATTTAATTGGAAGCTTAATTACTCCTAATAGCATTTGTGATTCAAGTGCACAAAGTATCATTGGAATTAATGTTTCGCCAGGTTCTCCAACCAATACCATTACAGGAAATAATATTGCAAATCTTTCTTCACCAAGCACCTCTAGTACCAGTCGAATAAATGGCATATATTTAAATGCCACTGGAACTGTTACTTTAAGTAGTAATAACATTTTTAATTTGAGTTACGCAGGCTCATCTGTAACAACAGGAATTAACGCTCCAATCATAGGTATTTTGCACAATGCGAGTGGTTTGAACCAAACATGCGCTAACAATACAGTTTTTGGATTATTTGCTACCAATACAATTTTAGCAAGCGCTGCAACAGGAATTTATTATGCTGGAACAAGTGCCGGTACCAATGTATTGGCCAATAATTTTGTTCATGGCATTTCTTCAAATAGTACTGGTCCAGCTATTATCAACGGAATTTATAATGGAAGTAGTGGCGTTGCTGTTTATAATAACAGGGTGCGCTTAGGCATTGATACCATTGGCGCTAGCATTGATGCCAACCATAATTTTATTGGTATTAACGATGCTGGAAATGCAAATGCCTATTTACATAATACAGTGCATATAGGTGGAACTGTAATAAGCGCTGGCTTTAACAACAGCTATGCATTTTATAATTCTGTTGGTAGCACTGGCACCAGAACCATTGCAAACAATATTTTTTCCAATATTAGAAGTAATACACTTGGTTCAGGAAAAAACTATGCAATATTTTTAAGTACTGGAACAATTACGGGTTTAAATATGAATTACAATATCTACTATGCACCAGGTGTTGGAGGTGTAATAGGAAGGTATGGAAGTACTGATTATTTAATCATGAACAATTGGAGAACTGCAACCTTTAATGATTATAATTCAGGATTAGGCAATCCAAATTTTGTTTCACCAAATAGTGGTTCAGTAAGTATTAATTTAAAGGTTCAAAGCCCTACACCAGCAGAAGCAGCAGGTACTCCATTGAATACTATTAGCGAAGATTATGAAGGAAACATAAGAGCCAACAACTCCCCTGTTGACATTGGTGCCAGTGCTGGAAATTATATGCCTGTTGATTTGTTTCCTCCAACTATAACCTATACACCACTTAATAATACCACCTCCACTGGCAATAGAACATTAAGCGTAAGAATTTCTGATATTGGAACAGGAATTCGAAATTCAGCTTCTTTACAACCAAGAATTTGGTACCGAAGAATTCTTCCAACTGCCACTTCTTGGTTTAGCAATACGGGTGTTTTAACATCGGGAACTACCATAAATGGAACTTGGAATTTTGTGATTGATTATACAACTACAGGACCTGGAGCGCTTGGACAACAGTTTCAATATTATATTGTTGCACAAGATTCTGCACCGGTAAGCAATATCTCCTTTAACCCTTTTCCTGGCGCAAACCACAGCAGTGTAAATGCGCAGGTAAGCGCGCCAAATACGCCCTTTTCTTATGCCATAGTAAACGCATTGCCAAACACAATTTTAGTTGGCACTGGTCAAACCTATACCACCTTAACAGGAGCTGGGGGATTATTTACTAGCATAAACAACAGCACCCTGTCTGCTAACACAGTTGCAACCATTGTATCTGATATTACAGAGCCCGGCACATTTGCATTGACCAATGCTGGAATGGGGGTTTTTAATTTATTGATTAAACCAGACAATACACAAAGAACACTCAGCGGCTCTTTGGTAACTGGTGGAACAGGATTAATTGCCATTAATGGCGCAAAAGGTTTATGCATAGACGGAGGCGCCTCCAAAAATTTAATTATCAAGAACAAAATTGGAACTACGCCATCTGCAACAACCGCCCCTGCTCTACAATTACTAAACGCCAATAATGACACCATACGCAATTGCATAATTGAATCAAACGCAGCCTCAACCTCTTATGCAACACTTGTATTAAACACCAATACCATTACTGGTAGCAGCGCCGGAAATCAAATTTCAAATTGTGTAATTAGACCAGCAGACAATAGTAATACCAATGCACCGTCAACGGCAATTTTAATTAATTCGGCTGCTGGAAACATTTCCAATTCCAGTTTAGTTTCAAATACAATAAGTGATTTTGTAAATTACGGAATATACATTGCCAATGTAGGTAGTAATATTTATTTGGGCGATCCAAATGATTCAACAAAAGGAAACAGTATTTATCAAACTACATCACGTGCTGCACATTATAATATTCTGATTGGTTCGGGCAGTGGACATATACTATCTAATAATGCTATTTATAGTAGCCCAGGCATATCACATACTGGCGCAGTTTATGGTATTTATGTTTACAATAACTTAAATAACATAACCCTTCAAAACAATTCAATTGGTGGTTGCAACAGGGTTAGAGCATTAGCGCCTTATAATAATGCTGCAACTTTTTGGGGTATCTACTTTGGTGGAGGTAGCAATGGAACCTCTATTATTAGAAACAATCAAATAAGCAATTTTGGCATCAGTACAATCTCTAATTTTACCGGTATTTATGTTGCAAGTGGCAATGTTAATTTAGATAAAAACACCATAGGTGGTGCTGCATTTACTTTAGATGCTTTTGATACCATTTCGTGCAATGGCGACTTTTACGGAATTAGAAATTTAAGTGCAGCTAATATTAGTTTAAATAACAATACGGTTTCTAACATCTGTAGTTATGGGTCTGGATTTAGCATTGGTATGAGTATTGAAGCTGGTGTATCAGACATTACGGGCAATACTGTGAGGGATATTACCAGTTTTATGACCAATATTACCTCACCAGATTACAGTTGTAATGGCATTAGGTTTGCCGCAAATACTGCAGGCAATAATATTGAAAATAACCTCGTATATAATCTCAAAAATCTCAGTAATAATGCCAGTGTATGTGTGAGCGGAATAACAATTACCAGCGCGCTTAGTAACAGTAATATTCATAGAAATCGTATTTATAATTTATCTGCAGAGGGTACAACAATTGGTGGTAGCAGCCCAATCATTAGAGGATTATATATTTCTGCTGCGGGTAATGCAAATTATGCCAATAACCAAATTAGTATTCGCTCCTCTGTTATTGGCACACAACCTAGAATACGAGGCATTGAGGTATATACAGGAGGAGGCTTAAATACATTTTACCATAATAGTGTTTACATTGGTGGAACCGCTAGCAACGCAAACAATAGCAGTGCATTTTATAGAAATACTACTGTTGCAACTGCCTCTGTTTTATTAAAAAATAATATTCTTTTTAACGAAAGAAATGCGCCCGGCTCGCACTATGCCTTGACCGCTAATTTTAATTCAAACATCATCAACGATTATAATTTATTGGTTTCTCCTCTTGCAAGTGCATGTGTTGAATACCCATTAGGTACACCTAAAACAATTGCTTCCTGGAATTCAATTGCTGGTAATCCACTCAATAATTTATACAATACTTCAAGCCAATTAAATATAAGCAACTTTTTCCCATTGTACCTCAATGGAGATTTAAGTACAAACGCCTGCAGGGTTTCAAATAATGGTGCGTATACGCCAATAAACAACGATTACAACAATGCAACACGCAGCATGACCCCAGATATCGGTTCAATTGAATTTACAACATCTACAGGTAGCGCAAGCATTGTAAGTCAACCAAACTCGGTTAGCATAAGTTGCGGACCCGCAACTGCGCAGTTTACTATAAGCACCAGTGGCTATGGAAATATTTACCAATGGGAAGAAAACAGAGGGAGCGGATGGAGCGCACTTGTTAACAATGCCATTTATGCGGGAGTTAAGACGAACCAATTGACCATTAGCAATGCAGGAGCAAGCATGAACAATTACCAATACCGTTGCATTTTTACTGGCGCATGCTTGCCGGCAGTGGTTTCCAATGTAGTTACGCTATCCGTTTCTAATACCAATATATGGACTGGAGTAAACAATACTAATTGGGGAAATCCATTGAATTGGAGTTGTGGTGTAATTCCAACGGCAACTACAGATGTACTCATAAACAATGTAACAAATTTACCAATAATTATTGATGGTGGTCGTTTGTGTAATAATTTAACCATTGCTACTGGGGCAAGTTTAACCCTTAATAATGTGGCATCTGCTTTAAGTATCTATGGACAAGTAGCAATTCTTGGAAGTATGATAAACACAAGTGGAATGGTAAGTTTTACTGGCGGCGGCCAACAAATTATTCCAGGCATTACTTATTACAATTTAACCCTTAATAATAGCAACGGTGCAAAACTTGGCGCAAGTACAAATATTTTGGGTACACTCAATTTCTTAAATGGAATTTTAGATATTGGTACCTATGATTTAACCCTGCTTGGAACTGGTTCGAGCATAACAGGAAGCAATGCCTCAAAATATATTGCCACAACAGGCCTAGGCACCTTAAACATTCAAAATATAGGATCCGGTGGAAGGTCTTCCAATGTATTGTTCCCGGTAGGTTCGAACAGTAACTCCTACACACCTGCCAGCATAACCAATTTAGGCGCCATGGACGAATTTAAGGTAAGGGTAATGAGTGGCGTAAATTTAATATACAATGCACTTTTGGTTCCAAGTGGAACAGCATTAAATAGCAATGTTGTTAACTTAAGTTGGGCTATTAATGAAGGCGTAACAGGTGGCAGTAATGCAAGTATCAGCTTGCAATGGAATTTACAAGATGAATTAAGTGGTTTTACAAGGAGCAATTGTTATATGGCACGTTATACCGGAAGCGCTTGGACTCCAGGCTTAGCTGCCGCGGCAACTGGAATTAATCCGTATACAAAAACGGTTAGTAGTTTGACAAATTTCTCGCTTTTTGGGGTTGGAAGTGGCGGAAGTTTACCTGTTACTTTATTAAATTTTACAGGCAACAAATTGGAGGCAAATGCAGAAGTTAATTGGCATACTTCAAGTGAAGTTAATTGTTCAAATTTTGAATTAGAGCGTTCTTTGGATGGAAAGAAATTTGAAACAATTTCTATTCTTCAAGCCGCAGGAAACAGTGAAACAATTAAACACTACCAATATTTAGATAAAGGTATTTTTACAAATGGCATAGCAACTATTTATTACCGCTTAAAAATGATAGATTTTGATGGCAGCTATGTTTATTCCAAAACGATTCAATTGATAAATGAAAATAACAATGAAGAACAAACCAGTATTTATCCGAACCCATTTACAGATATCGCTCATATTGAAATTAAGTCAAACTTCAAGCAGAGTAGTAAAATGAGTTTGTTTTCTATAAGTGGTGAATTGCTTTATGAGAAAAATATACTGCTTGAAGAAGGCCTCAATAGATTTGGGATTATAGACCTACAGCTAAACCCAAGCCTTCAAAAAACAGCTGCCCAAAATGCTGTTTTTTTAACCCTTAATCCTGGTATATATTTTATATGTATTGAGTCGCCCACATATAAAAATGTATTCAAATTGATAAAACGTTAAAACAAGGTTAACGCGCGTGGTTCTAAGAAGTTTTAAAAATACATAGCTGCAAATTTGGGCAGTTTATATACATTTGCATATAATTATTTGTAATAATAAATACCGCCCTAAAAAATGAATTTCAATAATCAAATCTTGAATTGCGTCTTTGGTAATTTTAACCTGCGCGTTTTCAATTTAAGCAGAGGCCTAATTATTTACCTCTGCCTCATTCTCTTTACATCAAACAGCAGTTTTGCCCAAAGCCAACAAATGATTTATACGGGTCAATTGGCAGATTCTAACTATAAAAAAATATTTACTGCCCCCCAGGAAATAGAAAATGAAATAGAAAAATTAAAATTAATTCCAAGCAATAGTCCTGATTCTGCCTTATTCCTTGCCTATAGAAATATTGGAGTATTTTATGGGGTTACCAATAACAATGACAGTTCTTTAAAATACCTTATCCTTAGTGAACAGCATGCGTTACCAAATTCATTAAAAAAGGTAATTGCCATCAAAAATATTGCTATTATTTACCGCAAACAGGCCAATTATCCTTTAGCCATTAAAACACTTGAAGGTGCATTAAAAATTGCGCTTAAATATGATATAAAAGTAGGTATTGCCGCTGTATATTCAGACATGGCAACAAACTTTAATGAATTAGGCAACGAAAGCTCATCTGTTCTTTATTTGCTTAATGCCATAAAAATCCTAACGGCTCTTAATAGGCCAAATGATTTTGAATTAGCTGTAGCCAAACTCAATTTGGGTAATACCTATGTAAATAAGGGTAAATTTAATTTTGCAAGAAAACTGTTTATTGATGGACAAAAAACATTCAAGGAAGTAGGAGATATGGCCAATTATTATTTGGCCACCATGAACCTTGGAATTTGTGATGCCAGACAAGGTATTTATGCCAGTGCTGAAAAAGACTTCTTGGAGGCTCTTGAAGGGGCTAAGGCCTTTCAAGATTATGAGGTAGCTGCTATTATCAAACAAAACCTGGCACAACTCTATACTGTTATTAAGCAACCAAATAAGGCCTCCATTTTATATAAAGAAATAATAAAGTATTGCATTGAAAACAATTCTCCCAATTTGTTTCACCAAGCAGGATGTTATACCAATTTCTTAAATGAAAATGGCTATTACCATCAAGTATTAGCCTTACAAAAATTGCTGGCACCGCATGATACTATGGTGAGGTTAGACGATAAATCTAATTATTACAAAGAACTTGGATTTGCCTATTTAAACCTTGGTAAAAAAGACTCTGCCGATAAACTACTTCATTATGCCTTTCATTTTTTAGACTCCTTTGCAAACCAAAACGAGAATGATATTGTAAATAACTCCCAAGCTATTTACCAAAGTCAAATTCAAGAAAAAGAAATTAAAATATTAGAGCAAGAAGCGCTTTCAAAAGACCAAGCTGCAACAAAAAGTATATTGTTTTCTATTGCTTTTGTATTGCTAGTTGGGGTATTGTCCATTTATTTCTATTACAAATACAAACTGGAAAAGAAAAACAGGGATTTGGTAGAACTAACACTCAAAACAGAACAAGTACAAAAAGATGCCTTGGCCAACGCTTTTGAAAAACAACAGCTACAAAATAAATTACAATATGAGGCCCTTAACCGCCAAAAATTAGCCCTTCATTCTAAAACAAATTTTGTGCGCAATATCAGTCATGAAATTAGAACCCCTTTGCATGCGATAAATGGTGTTAGTAATCTTCTATTGGCAGATAAATTTTTATCCGAAGGTCATAAAGAACAAGTAGAGGTATTAAAAGCCCAATCTCAACATTTAATTAATTTACTTAATTCGGTATTGGATTATGATAAAATAGAAAGAGGCGAAATTCATTATCAAAATGAAAGATTTGAAATCAATGCCATTGTTAAAGAATTAGAAGCTGCTTTTGCAGCAGAAGCAAAACAAAAAGGCATTGAATTTATTACCAATGTGGAGCCCGAACGAACCGGAAACTACCTATCTGATGAAGCTAAAATAAAACAGGTAATTCAAAATTTGCTTTCCAATGCCATAAAATTCACCGATAAAGGACAAGTAACTTTGCATATTAAAAGAATTGAAGTTGGTGCAAATGCAGATACTTTTAGGTTTAAAATAAGTGATACCGGAACAGGTATAAATGTTGAAAACAAGAAACAAATTTTCCAAGCCTTTGAACAAGCAGACATGTCGAACCTCCGCGAAAAACATGGCATAGGCTTGGGTTTAACCATAAGCAATAAATTGGTAGAAGGCTTGGGTGGCATTCTAAAAATTGATTCTGAAATAGACCAAGGAACAGATATTTATTTTGACCTAATCTTAAAAAGAGAAACACCAAGCGATGTCAAGGTTTCTAAATCAAATGAGGTAGATAAATTGAATGGTAGAAAAGCACTTATTGTTGAAGACATGGAAATCAATGCCATGTTAATTAAGCGTTACCTGAAAAGCATAGGCTGTGAATTTATGCATGCGCATAATGGCGAAATAGCACTTGATTTAATTAAAAAACATCCTTTTGATTTCATCTTAATGGACTTACAAATGCCCGTAATGGATGGCATTACCTGTACCAAGGAAATTAGGAAATTAGAAAACCCCCTATTAAAAAACATTCCAATTATTGCTATTTCTGCAGCCAATGAAGGCACCATTGAAAGTGAGGCATTTGAAGCTGGCATGACAGATTTTGTATTGAAACCCTTTGAATTTACAACACTTAGTAGGGTGATCCTAAAAGCACTAACAAGTTAAGCACCTAAATTTAAAATAACTTTAATCCTCCCTTATAACCCGAACAAAGTATTTGTAAAATTACTTTTGTTCGGGTTATCTGTTTTAAATAAGTTGCTTACTCAGTGCTTTTTATTTTTATTTGTTTTTTAGCATTCAAAAAAAATAAGTACCGTGTCAAATCTTTATAAAAGTCCGTTTAACCTTGCTGTTTTAGCCGCAGGCCTTGGTTTCTTTGTAGATGCCTTTGATTTGTTTCTTTTCAACATATACAGAATTCCAAGCTTAAAAGATTTAGGCTTAAGTGGCGCAGAGCTTACACATATTGGCGAAAACCTCTTGGCCATCCAAATGCTGGGCATGATGGTGGGCGGTGTATTAAGTGGCATTATTGCAGATTACCATGGCAGGGTTTATGTGCTTTTTGGTTCGATCCTATTGTATTCTTTAGCCAATATTGCCAATAGTTTTGTTACAGATGTAGATACCTATGCCAT
>CANFSD010000001.1 GCA_947449515.1 Bacteroidota bacterium | reverse complement strand
TTGCCATTTATAATCGAATTTAGCATACGAAACAGAAGGAATATTTTCTGGAATAAGCCAATTCCAAGTGGATAGTTTTTGAGGTGAAAACTTGGGATGTAAACCGATAGGAACTACAAATAACGAACCTAGGGCTTTCCCCGTTTCTTCGAACAAAAAACTTGATTTAGGAATTTGGAATGTATAGGTTTGGTGTGCATTAAAAACTGTTGTTTTCTCTTGAAGTATTGCCAATTCAATATCTCCGAATAGGCCACTTGGAATATCTATGGAAATTTTCATTCCATTTTGTTTGTTTAAAAAATCAATCAATTCTTTTGCCAAACCATCTAAATTTTTAGTGAGTCCCGAACCAAAGATGGCATCTATATAAACATCATAAGATGAAATTTTGGTAAGCGTATCTATACTATCAATCATTTGAAGTGGCACTCCAATTTCGATTGTTTTTTGTAATTGAATTTCAAAATCTGCACTCCCCTTTTCTTTTAGCTTAAGCACATAAATTTTTGTGTTTAAACCCGCTTCATGCAACTTTCTAGCAAACACTAAACCATCGCCGCCATTGTTACCTTGGCCACAAAAAACTGCAAATTGCTTTTGGCTTGGTTCGGGCAAAAAAGTTTGCATTTGGTGCGCAAACACTGCATAGGCTTGTTGAGCGGCACGTTCCATTAAATCAATAGATTTAATGGGTTCGTTAAGTATTGTAAAGGCGTCCCATTCTCTAATTTGAGCCGTGGTAAAAATTTTCATAAGCAAAAACCAAAGTTACGCTAATTTGGTTCGAACCGGAACTAAATAAAAAGCCACTTCCCAAAAATAGTTTTCAGAAAATGGCTAAAAAAAAGAATCACTAAAAATTAGAAGGCCAACTCAGGTGGAGGAAACAAAACCTCACCCGTTTGAGTATTTTCAACCTTAATAGCACATTGTGGGCATTGCTCTGCCGTTGACAACATTTCTGCTAGGTTGGCGCCATTCCTATTTACTATTTTAGATTGACCATTGCCATCGCGTTCAAAAACAGTTGGAGAGAACATAATACACAATTGTGAGCCAACGCATTTGTTGAGATCAACACTGACTTTAATGTTTTCCATAATTTATTTAATTAAAGGCTTGATGTATACAGGTAATTCTTTAATTGCTCTGTGCACTACAGATGGATAATATTCTAATTGAGCACCTTCAACCAATTCTGGACATTGAATTCTGCTGATTAAACCAGCAAATGCTTCTTCCACTTCCATTCGGGCAAGAGATGCACCAAGGCACACATGAATTCCATGGGCAAATGCCACATGTAAATTTGGATTGCGTTCAATGTTTAACCCATCTGGATCTGTGAATTGTTGCGGGTCTCTATTTGCACCAGATAAGCTAACCAGAATACGGTCGCCCTTTTTAATGAGTGTGTTTCCTACTTGCGTATCTTCTTTAGCCCAGCGAACTGTTGATTTTACAGAGCCATCATAACGCAATAATTCTTCGACTGCCTTTTTTAAGAGGTCTGGATTTTTTTGAAATTTATCCCATTGATCTGGGTGATTGATAAATGCCATTGTGCCGTTTGCAATAAGGTTCATGGTGGTTTCATGACCTCCAAAAACCAAAAGCACACAAGTGGCCAAAACATCATTAGCTGTTATACTTCCGGCCTCTTCTGCAGAAAGCAATAAACTAATTAAATCAATTCCTGGGCGCTCTCTTTTTTGTTCAATTAAGGGGGTGATATAATCTACCAATGCATTTATTCCTTCGCAAGCAATTTCTCTGCGACGAGGTTCATCTGCTTTGATAAAAAAGAATACACCTAATTTCTCCGACCATTCTTTAATTTTTTCAGTATCTAAATCAGGCGCTCCAATTAATTCTAGGATAACCGTCATTGGCACTTCATAGGCAAAGTCTTTAACAAAATCAATTTTGCCTTTTGACAAAACTTTATCCAAGGTTTTTTGAACTATTTTTCTCACCATTGGACGGTATCGTTCTATGGCAATTGGCGTAAAATGTTTGTTGAGTAACATGCGCAATGCAGTATGTTCTGGCGGATCTCGAAAAACCATCCAATAGGATAAGATTTTAAAGATGGGCGCAATGGATTCTTGTTCCTCTTGCGTAAGTTCTTGGGCTAAAAAGCCCATGCGATCTGATGAAAAATTTAAAGAATCGCGCAACACTTCTACCACCTCGTTGTAACCCGTAAGCACCCAACCACCCCAACGGGCATTCCAATGGATTGGTTCTGCTTCCCTAAGAGTGCGGTAATAACCATGAGGATCTGAAATTACATTAGGCGCCATTAAATCATCATTCAAAGAAATTGTTTCCATATATTTTGATTTACATTTAGTAAGTACAAGTTGGACAGGTTCAAAAAAATAAAAAATGATTAAAATCAAGAACTTAGCAAACCCTAACAGTCGTTAGGTGTTTATTTTTTTTGTAACCAATTATTTTTTGTGGCGAATCAAAAACGCTCCATAAAAATTGTATTTTGCAAGAAAAATAACTTATCAAAAAGCAAGGGATAAATTATATTAGTCATGGCAAACACGTAACCGGAGGCTATTTGCATGAAAAGCAATTTGCCGAAGGTTTGTTAAACAGACTCGGACAAGAAAAATACGAATTGCGTATGTTTCGCCAATGGCGGCATTTTGAGGGAATAATTGCACAAATACTTTTATTGTTTTGGGCATTTAGAAAGGCTAATGGCAAAATAAATATTAGTGTTGCACGCCTTGCAATTCCGGTAATTCTCAGGAATATTTTTAATAATAGCAAGGTATACATTGTTTGGCATTATTATGCCGAGGAAGATGGGAAATCGTGGTTCTTGAAAAATTGGTACCAATTGTTCATTAAATTGGCACGTTTACTACCTGCCCAAAAATTAGAAATAGTCTGTGTGGCGCCCTATTGGATGAATTATTTTAAGCAGCAATTAGGATTGCCAAATTTGATTTTATATCCCAATTTATTTGATACGGAGAAATACCTTGAATATAGGGGTATGAAAAAGTCTAATAAGATTCATTTTGGGCAAGTATCCTCAAAAAACGATGCTGGCTTATTCCAATTAGCAGCGCACTTGCATGCGCAAGGATATCGTTGTTATTTTAGCACCAATGTAAAAGAGTATGCTGCTAAGTTTGCGCATTATGAAAACAAATACTTTGAATTTTTTGAGGACTATCTGATAGAGATGGCCAGTTCAAAATTTACCTTGGCATTTCCAAAATTTGCCGAAGGCTGGAACCGCGTAGCACACGAAAGTTTTTTGGTAGGCACGCAAGTTATTGGTCCAAAACTTGGAGGTTTAGGTGACTTACTATACGGCGCAAATGGCCATATTGTGGCCTCTACGGAGGAAGCAGAGGCTATTATTATCAATCAGGAAGTACAAGCTATTAATTATCAATTTTTGGATAAGTTTAGGGAAAATGTTGTTGGTTTGCGACAAAAATAAAAAATAATTGTATTTTTGAGGGGTAATTCAGCAGAGATGAGAACTTATAAAAACACCCGAAAGCCTAAAAAATCTGAGAATATTCAGCTGGATATGGTTGCAGACAGGCCAATGACTTATGGCAAGAAATTGGAAACTACTGAAGAGATTGCGGCAAAAAGTTTGGGCATTGCTAAAAATTTTACCAATGATTTTATGCTCATAGAAGCCACTCGAAATGGCATTAAAAAAAATATTTTAATTGCCATTTCAAAACAACTGGGCATCAACCAAGAAAAGCTTTGCGAGTTGTTACATATCAGTACAAAAACATTTCAGCGCATTGAAGACGAAACGGTATTAGATATCTTCTCCTCAGAATTGGCCATAGAACTGGCCCTAGTTACCGCCAAAGCCAGTCTTGTTTTCTCAGATACAATTGCCATGCAAATCTGGCTTAAAACGCCTCTATTGGCGCTAAATGGCCAAACTCCCCTTTCCATTTTAGACACTCGCTTTGGCGTTAAGCTGGTAATGCAAACTTTGGGCAGAATTGAGCATGGTATTTACGCTTAAAGATGGAAGTTTTTAGATTAAGTCATGCGCAATTTTCAATGGATTTAAGTGGCCAAGGAGCTAAGCTATATGGAGGCAGGTGGAATTCAATTGGAACGCCAATGCTATACACATCGAGCCAAATTTCATTGTGCGCATTAGAATTGGCTTGTAACAGTGGCGGTTTATTGGGTTTGAACAATTTGGCTTTGACATGTATTTCTATTTCCACAAAGGCAAGTATTGAAAAACTTGAAATAAAAGATTTGCCTAAAAATTGGCAAACCTATCCTAGCCCAATAGCAAACAAAATAGTGGGCGACCAATTTATTAAGCAACAAAAAGCAATTGCTTTTGCGGTGCCATCTGTGCTGGTAGCTGAAGCAATGAATTACATAATAAATCCGCTTCATCCATCATTTGACAAATGGGTGCAAATCTTATGGAACAAACCCTTTACTTTTGACCCTAGAATTTTATGATTGTATTTCCCAATTGCAAAATAAATTTAGGCCTGCATATTATTAGAAAGCGGGAAGATAATTACCACGATTTAGAAACGGTATTTTATCCTGTTCCCTTATGTGATGCGCTTGAAGTAGTTCATGCCTCAAAGGAAGAAACTGCATCAATGCCAATAATTATGAGAGGGATTCCTGTGCAAGGGGATGCCAATCAAAATTTAGTAATTAAGGCCTACCAACTTCTACAGAAAGATTATTCGCTCCCTAAGTTGCAATTTGCCTTGCTTAAAAACATTCCAATGGGAGCTGGATTAGGCGGAGGTTCTGGAGATGGCGCCTATGCATTGAAACTTATCAATGAATATGCTGGTTTAAATATTGCCAATGAAAACTTACAGCAATACGCGGCCAAACTTGGCAGCGATTGTGCGTTTTTCATCAATAACAAAGCATGTTTTGGTTCGGGCCGAGGGGAAATATTACATCCAATTGAACTAAGTTTAAAGGGTTGTTGGATTGTTATTGTTAAGCCTGAAATTCACATAAGTACGGCTGAGGCATTTTCTACTATTGATATTAACAAACACCAAAACCAAAGGGAAGAAAATTCAATAAAAAATATCATTAAATTAGATCCAAGTAACTGGAAAGACAGGCTTTGCAATGATTTTGAAGACAGTATTTTCCCAAAGCATCCCCTACTGCCAGCTATTAAAAATAGTTTATATCAAGCAGGTGCTGTTTATGCATCTATGAGTGGCAGTGGTTCTAGTATATTTGGTTTGTTTCGGTTCGAACCAAAATTAAAAGACAGCTACAGGGAATATTTTTATTTTGAGGGATTATTGAATTAAGACAAGCCGTTGTCTTCAATTAAACCATCGCGCAAACGAATGATGCGCTTTGCTCTTTTAGCAATATCTTCTTCGTGTGTTACAATGATTACGGTATTGCCAGCTTCATGAATTTTTTCAATCAATTCCATGATTTCAACCGAAGTTTTGGTATCCAAATTTCCTGTAGGTTCATCTGCAAGAATGATGGATGGGTTATTTACCAAAGCGCGCGCAATGGCTACTCTTTGACGCTGCCCACCGGATAATTCATTTGGCTTATGGTCCATTCTATCGCCAAGACCAACGCTTGTAAGTGCTTCTTCTGCTTTTGCAATTCTGTCTTTTTTAGACATGCCTGCATATACGAGCGGCAATGCAACATTGTCTAATGAAGTGTTTCGTGCAAGCAGGTTAAAAGTTTGAAAAATAAATCCAATTTCTTTGTTCCTAATTTCTGCGAGTTCATTATCTGTCATGTTACTCACATCTGTGCCATTTAGAAAATACTTACCTCTGCTAGGTGTATCAAGGCAACCCAGTATATTCATTAGGGTAGATTTACCCGAACCCGAAGGCCCCATTAATGCAACATATTCGCCTTTTTTAATTTGCAAATCTACTTCGCGCAATGCATTAACTATCACCTCACCGATGCGATATGTTTTACCTATTCCGGTGATATTGATAACAAAATCTTGCATTATTTTTCAATGAATTTAGGCACGCGAAAATAGTCACTATCCTTTGCCGGCGCATTTTTCAGGGCATCTGCTTTGGTATAGGCTTGTTGAGGTTCATCTTCACGTAATAAGTTTACATTTTCGCTCATGAAAATAAGGGGTTCAACGCCATCGGTATTTACCTCATTTAATTTCTCGAAATACGACAAGATACGGTTTAAGTCGTTCTTAATATTTTCTTTTTCGGCAGGATCAAAATCCAACTTTGCCAATTCAGACAAGCGCTCTATTATTTCGTTATTAATATCCATTTGCTTGCAATTTATTGTTTATTATTTGATAAACTTGGTCTTTTAATAAATCTATATCATTTAGGGTCATTCCGGCAGTAGGAATTGGTTGGTGCACAAATTGATAGGAAAAGCCTGGCTTTCCTTCAAAAACCCCTTGATCTGGCAGCAATTCCCAGTTTCCAATTATGGTAATTGGCAGTAAAGGAATTTGTTTTTCGATGGCAATTCTAAACGGACCATCTTTAAATTTTATCATTTTAGGAACCTGGCTAGAAATGGTTCCTTCTGGAAAGATAACCATACTGTTTCCTTCTTCAATCCAATTAAGTGCTTTTCTAAAAGCCAGGGCTGCTTTTCTAGCATCTTTACGTTCAACAGCAATATCTATTGTTCTGAACCAAATACCAAAAACCGGGATTCTTTCCAATTCTGCCTTGGCCATAAAATTAAAGAAGATGGGCAATTTAGCGGCCAAAGTAACTATATCTACTTGCGAGGTATGATTGGGAACAATCATGTAGGATTGTTTGGGATCAAGCGGTACTTCGTAATAGGTTTTGACCCTAATAAAGCCGAAAAGCAATAACATTTTACCCCAAAATTTTCGAACCAAATGAGCAAATCGATAGCGTTTTGGGTGGCTTAAACCTAAACGAATCAGCGGGTATAAAAGTAGAAACCAGAAAACAACCCAAAAGCCAAAATAGATGGCATAGGCAGCTTTTAATGGATTTTTTGAAAGTTTAATGGCCATACTAAAATTTATTTACCCCAAATTTCTGGATTTTTTCTCCAAGCAGCTAATACTTCTTTATCCGAACTATTTACATATCCTTTTGCCACGGCTACTTCAATTAATGCGTCGTAATTACAAAGTGCAAAATAAGGACAGTTTGCATTGTCGAAATTATTTTGAGCGGTTTCAAAACCATAAGTGAAAATACTCGCAAGTCCTAGCACATTTGAACCAAAACTGCGCAAAGCATCAATAGCTTGAAGACTGCTTTTTCCGGTAGAAACTAAATCTTCAATTACAACCACTGCTTGTTCTGGACGAATATCGCCTTCCACTTGTTTGCCCATGCCATGTTTTTTAGGTTCGGACCTAACATAACCAAATGGTAATTCCATGGCATCTGCTACAAGGGCTCCAGGGGCAATACCGGCAGTAGCAACCCCAATGATAGCCTCTACTTGAGGGTAGTTGATACGGATTTGTTCTGCCAAAGCATTTTTGATAAAACTTCTGATAGCGGGATGTGATAGAGACAAACGGTTATCGCTGTATATAGGTGATTTTAATCCAGAGGCCCAAGTAAAAGGATTATTTGGTTCGAGTTTAATGGCTTTTATCTCCAATAAATATTCCGCTATCTTTGTAGCGATTGGTTCACTTATTTGCATGTTTACAAATGTATAAATTTTTCATAAACGATAAGCCTTTAATCCTCACAAGTTCAAACGAAAGTTTAAACACTTTTGAAGCCTACAAACAAATTAGCATGAGCAAAGAATTGAATCTCATGGATTTGGTTCGAAAAATGGAGGAGCCACAAGAACATGGGATACGCTTGATTTGCGATGATCCTACTGAAACAATGCAAGAGTTAAAGGCAAATTTTACCAGTATTCATGCAGGTGGAGGAATTGTATTCAATGCATCGGGAGAGATATTAATGATGCGGAGGTTAGAAAAATGGGACTTACCAAAGGGTAAAATAGACCCAGGAGAAACCATTGAAGAAGGAGCTATTAGGGAAGTTGAAGAAGAGTGTGGTTTGAACCAATTAAAGATAAAAAGGTTTTTTGACAACACCTACCATACCTATAAATTACAAGGACATCGCTTTTTAAAAGTGACCCATTGGTACGAGATGGAAACTCAATTTACGGGTGAATTGGTGCCACAATTGGAGGAAAACATCACCGAAGTTTGCTGGATGCGTTTGTTGGAAATTGATTTAAATTCTTTTGACACCTATGAATCAATTAGACAATTGTTGCTTGATTTTAAGAGCCAAACAACCTAGAAAATCACTTCTTTAGGCACAAATTCACTTGCCTTACCCCCATTGCGAATTAAGTCGCGCACAACAGAAGAACTTATAGGAGTATAGGCTGGATCGCACATGAGAAAAACTGTTTCTGCCTGCGGATAAATAATTTTATTCATTTGGGCGATATTCTTTTCGTAATCAAAATCGGCCATATTTCTTATACCGCGAATAATGTATTGGGCTCCAATTTCATCACAATATTTTACGGTTAGTCCCTCATAAAAAGTTGCCCTAACTTTTGGCTCATTTTTATAAATATTTTTAATCCATTCTACACGTGTTTCAACAGGAAACAAGGTAGATTTGGTGCTATTGTGTCCCACACCAATTATTATTTCATCAAACAAAGGCAATGCTCTTTCGAGGATATTTACATGTCCAACCGTTATTGGATCAAAGGTTCCGGGGAAGAGTGCAATCTTTTTCATGCGATGATTATTAAATCAAAAATAATTGAATTTGGTTGAATTACTTGAAAGAATTTATAAAAGTAAGCAAGCTTTAATTGTTCATTTTAAAAAACGAGAAAGTTGACTGACCATATTTTCTTTCTTCAAAAAAATGAGGAAGGTGGTTTAAACGCAACATGGAGGCATGTTCTAGGATGAGCCAACCATTTGGTTTTAGAAGTTTTTTTTCGAAAACCATAGCAGGTATTTCTGTTACACGAGAAAGCGCGTAGGGTGCATCACCAAATATAATGTCAAAATTTTCGGTACAATTTTTAAGGAAGACAAAGGCATCTTGTTTGCGCACCTCCATTGATTGAAAATCCAATTTAGAGGAAGTTTCCTTCATGAACTTTACGCAGGAAGCATCTTGGTCTACACTCAATACAGCTAAGGCTCCACGGCTTGCAAATTCATAACTGATATTTCCGGTACCTGCAAACAATTCTAAGATACTTAAATCATCTATATTAAAATTGTTTTCAAGAATATTAAACAGGCTTTCTTTGGCCCTATCTGTAGTTGGCCTAACCGGCAATGATGCGGGCGCATGAAGGATAATACCCCTTTTATTTCCTCCAATTATTCGCACAAAAGAGCAGCTGATTCGGTGAAAAATTGATGTTCTTCAAATTGTTTAAAGCTAAGGGGGTAATTAAACTTCTTAGGTTTAATGCCATATTGAACCGAACGAACATATTTTGAAAGCAGGTGATTCAATTCGTTCATATGAACAGAATTGCCATACAGAACAAGCTCGCATGTATGTGGAATTTGCAATTGTTCTGCCACTGCCAACACATGGTAAACAATTTCTGTTTCTGTTTCAAAATGAAAGGTATTATAGAAATTGATTTGCTTATCAATATTGAGTAATTCGAAATAACCTGCGTGCATTTGCAAGTGTAATTTATTGGCGGGGTTTTCAAAAGATTGGCTTTCAACTGCCTTAATAAACAGCAGTGAAGAATGAAAAACATCTACCATTGGCATATTGAAACGGATCAATTTCATTAATTCGTTGCGAACATTAAAAATTGAGGCAGTTTGTTGCACATGCATTTTACTATATAGAATTTGCGATTGCGCCAATAATTTTTGGTTGAGGGCATAATATGCTTCTGTTTCAACAACATTTAGCAAGGACTCTGGCACAAGGCAAGCATTGGGGGAAATGATTATTACTTTACGTTCTCTGAATTTTTGATCCAAAACTTCTTTGAGTTCGGTAATAGATTTTAATTCATCGTAACTGGCATTTAACAAATTACTTTCGCCTGAAGTAAATACTTGCAACTGCAAAATTTGCTGATTTTGGGCATCGGCAATAACGGCGCTGATATGATTGGCTTCAAAAAACACGTAGTGATCGTAAGCCGAATTATTTGCCGGATTGTATAAATTATCCGAATACGTTTTTACATGAATGGTTTGCACAAGTATTGTTCTTATCTTCGCAAAGTAGTAAAACCCTTTCAAAAAATAAAAAAAAGTGCAGCAGTTTATCCCACAAAATCAAAATTTTAAAGCAATGGTTGAAGAAAAAATGGAACTCAACCATTTTATGAACTACTTAGGCTTTAAGATTACAAAAATAGAAGCTGGAAATATTGAAGGTTCTTTAAAAATTGAGCCACAACATAGGCAACAAATTGGCTTTATACATGGCGGTGTAATTGCTACCTTAGCAGATTTAGTTGCTGGATTTGCCGCCTATACCTTAGTTGGTAACAAACAAACGGTGGTAACTGCAGAGCTTAAGATTTCGTATTTAAATCCTGGCGTGGGTGATACTGCATTTTGCCGTGGATTTGTTTTAAAAGCTGGTCAAAAGTTAATTTTTTCTGAAGCAGAAATATTTGCAAATAACGATAATAAGGAGGTACTGATTGCTAAGGCAAGCGGCACATTTGCTGTTATTGATGTACCGGCTTAAAGCTAATTTTTCTTCCACTTTATGCCACAACCAATTGCCTTGGTGATAGGCGTGTTGATGGATTGCTTTGCTAAATATGCTTTGATGGCATTTTCGAGGTACTTAATTTTCACCTCCTTTGGCTCTTCAAAATTATCGTCGATTGCACCTGTATAAATTAATTTCTTATTAGCATCCAACAAAAACACGTGCGGTGTTCTTTTGGCACCATAAGCCTTGGCAATTCTTTGATCTGCATCCAACAAATATAAAAAAGGGTAATGCTGTTCTTTGGCGCGTTTAATCATGTTTTCAAAATTATCTGCAGGTTCGCGTTCTCCATCATTTGGATTGATAGCAATAACGGGAACTCCCTTTGATGCAAATTTCTGATGAATTGCTATGATTCTTTTTTCATATGCTTGTGAAAAAGGACAATGATTGCAGGTAAACACAACTAAATATCCCTTGGCATTTTTAATGGATGAAAGGCTGTGAAGTTTGCCATCCACCCCTTTGAGGTTAAAATCTGGTGCCGTTTGTCCAATTGCCAAAGCCAATTTTTCTATTTCTTGCGCATGTTGGGATGTATAAAAATAGCATACAAAAAGGAATGACAGGAAATACTTTTTCATTGTCTTGTTTTTTTCAAAATTGCTTCTAATTCTTGGTAGGTTAAAACACCTTCATGAAACTCGGAAAACCCTATATTGCCTTTAATGAAAAGCGTTGCAGGAATTGCACCACTCCAATTAGGATCAATTAATTCAATCCAATCATTAGGGTTTGGTTCGTCCATAAAAACCACATTTGAGCCAATATGATTTGCCTTTACAAAGGGAATTAAATGGCTTTGTATATGCTTCTTAAAATCATTACTCACTAAAATTATTTTAATTTTTGGATCGGAATAATTCTTTGACAATTTCACCAAGTCGGGTATTTCTTCCACACAGGGTTTACACCAAGTGGCCCAGAAATTAATAATATACAGGGTATCTGAAACACTTGCCTTCCAACTTTGAAGTTGTTTTACTTTTATCATGGGAATTTTTTGCGCGAAAGAATTTTGCGTTAAAAACCCAAAGCAAAAAATAATTACAACAGCTATTTTTTTCATCTTATAATTTCTCGCCAAAACTGAGATCTCCAGCATCACCAAGACCTGGCACAATATAACTATTTTCATCGAGGCTAGGATCAACCGCTGCGATAAAGATTTCGGCTTCAGGCATATGCTGCTGAATATAACTTACACCTTGTTCACTTGCAATAAGGCTAACAACAATGACTTTAGCTGGCTTTCCTTTGGTTAACAATGCTTTATAAGCTAAAAACATACTTCTTCCTGTTGCCAACATTGGGTCTATTAATAGCAGGGTTCTTCCACTTAAGGTAGGAGTGGCTAAATATTCTACCACTATTTCAAATTCATGTTGGTTGGTATGTTTACGGTAAGCAGAAATATAAGCATTATCTGCATGATCAAAATAATTAAGAAAACCCTGATGCAAGGCCAATCCTGCTCTTAAAACAGTTGCCAAAACTGGTTGTTCCGACAATACCTCCGTATTGCTTAATCCAAGAGGTGTTTGAATGGAAGCGGTTTTTCGAGGCAAAAATTTACTTACTTCATATGCTAAAATTTCGCCAATACGTTCCACATTTTTGCGAAACCTGGCCCGGTCTTTTTGAATTTCAACATCTCTAAGTTCGGCTAAATAATCGTTAATTAAGGAGGCATTGTTTGTTAAAATATGAATCATACCTTGGCTTTTATAACACAAAGTTACAGAAACTTCCTTTCTTTGTATGCTTAATAATGAGCCGAATAAAGGTTTAAGAAAAAAAATGAAGTTAAAGTTTTTAGGTGCAGCCAAGCAGGTTACGGGAAGTATGTATATGGTGAGGCTTGATAATGGCTATACCATTTTGGTGGATTGTGGAATGGATTATGAAGTAAAGAAGAATCCCATTGAACGAGCCAATTTATTTCCGTTTGACCCCGTTGATGTGGATTTGGTATTACTAACCCATGCGCATATAGACCATTCTGGGAATTTACCCGCCCTGGTAAATCATGGTTTTAGAGGACATATTATGTGCACGCCTGCAACAGCAGAATTAACAGGATATTTACTTTATGATTCTGCCAATATTCAATTCCATGATTATAGAAAAAGTCTTGGAAGGGCAAAAAAAACTAGAAGAGATCAAGTGGCAAAGCCATTGTTTAGCGAAAAAAACGTAAAACAAACAGTCGAACAATTCTTAACAGTAAATTACAATGAAGACTTTCAAATTACTGAAAATATTCATGTAAGATTTTTGGAAGCAGGACATTTACTTGGAGCAGCAAGCATTTTGGTTACCGTAAATGAAAACAACAAAACAACCAAGATTGGGTTTTCAGGAGATTTGGGTCGAGCCAACAGTAAATTGGTTAAAGATGGTGAAATATTTGAACAAGCAGATTATTTAATAACAGAATCTACCTATGGTGGCAGAAAGCATTTTGCCATTGGCACGGCCGAAGAAGAATTACTGCAATACATTCAAAAAACTTGTATTGAATTTAGAGGTCGCTTAATTATTCCTGCCTTTAGTGTAGGTAGAACCCAAGCCGTTGTATTTACCATTAACCAATTAAAGAAAAAAGGATTAATCCCAAATTGGCTGAAGGTTTTTGTTGACAGTCCGCTTGCCATAAAAAGCACACCAGTTTACGAACGACATTCTTACCTTTTAAATGAGGAGGCATTGGCATTTCAAAAAGAACATGGTAGTTTATTCCATTTTGATGGTATAACGTATTTAGAGGGAATGGACGAACATGATGAGTTGTTAAATTATTTTGATCCATGTATTATTATTTCGGCCGCCGGAATGGTGGAGGGCGGACGTATACAGGAGCATGTAATGAATAATATTGACAACCCCTACTCTACTATTCTGATTGCAGGATTTTGCGCAGAGGGTACTTTAGGACATCGATTATTGCAAGGACAATCTACTATTAGAATTAAAAACACAGATAAAAATGTGTATGCCCAAATAGCAAAAACAGATGTTTACAGCTCACATCCCGACCATGAGGAGGTTTTATCATACATTAAACGTAGCGCAGAAAATTCTAGAAAAGCAGGCAAACCTATTCAAAAAATATTTTTGGTACATGGCGAAGAGCCGCAATTAATGGCTATGAAAAATGCCGTTGAAGGAGAAGGTATTGCCAGTGTAGTTGTTCCAGATATGGAACAAGAATTTAATTTTTAGAATGAATATAGGGTTTATTGCCGCGGGAATTACATTAATAAGTTGGACGGTTGGAACTTTTGCCTTTACGCGTGCATCGCAGTTAACAAATCCTTCTAGTGTTAATAGAGTTAGGTTATTATTTGCATTTATAATTTTAAGCATATTAACCTGTATTTATTTAGGAATTAGTCCAATTGAATTATTTGCCATTCCAAATTCTGAACAATATTTATGGTTTGGAATTTCTGGTTTTATAGGATTGACTTTAGGCGATTATTTTGCCTTTACAGCCTACAGTATTTTAGGAGGTAGAAGAACAAGTTTGTTTGCTTGTTTTGCACCAGGTGCGGCATTATTTGCCGCTTATTTTTTAGTGGGTGAACGAATTAACACGGCAGGAATATTAGGCATGGCTATTTCAATAAGTGGAATCCTTTTGTTGGTTTCATCAAGAAAAGAACACAATGCTGTAGAAAACGAGCACATGGGTAGCTTTAACAAAGGAATTTTATTTGCAGCCTTAGGGGCAATCTGCCAGGGACTTGGTTTGGTATTGGCAAAAAAGGGATTTAGTGTTTCTGAGAATAATTTTAACCCAATGTATGCCACCTGGATTAGAATGTTTAGTGCGAGTGTTTTTGTTTATTTAATGGGAAGTTTTACCGTTCCGCTTTGGAAAGAAATGAAGGATATTATTGGCAATAAAAATGTAATTCGTGCGGTGTTATTAGGAACCGTATTTGGTCCAGTAATTGGGGTAAGTTTTTCCCTTTTGGCTGCTAATCATTTGGATGCTTCAGTTGCACAAACAATATTTACTTTATTACCTGCAAGTGTACTTTTTACAGCTGTTGTTTTTTATAAAGAGCGTGTTCCCTTTTTATCCTATTTAGCGGTATTTGTTTCCATTCTTGGGGTAATGGTCTTGGTTTGGAGGAACAATTTTTAAGATTATCCCAAATCCATGAAAAAGTTAAAAGGTCACTAGGGTACCACCCTCGTGACCCAGACGGTGGAAAACAGTTAAACTCCTAAATGATAAGCGCTTACCTTACTTAAATTGTGGATAAAGTGCGTGATTATAGGAAGATATAGGTTAAACTAACCCTTCGAGGGTTTAAACCCTCGAAGGGTTAGTTGGTAAATTGTGGTTTTAGACCAGTTTGAAATTTTGTAGTTTCACCCAAATTATTATGACAAATTCAGACCTAGCAGATATCTTAAAATTATACGCAGATTTAAGTGAACTTCACAATGGGAATCCATTTAAAATAAAATCGTTTGCTGCGGCCTCTTTCCGTATCGACAAAATGTTGGAACCTCTTTTTGGTAAATCATTGCAAGAATTGGAAGCCATGGAAGGAGTTGGCAAAAGTATTGCTCAAAAAATACATGAAATATGCAGCACTAATTCCTTTGCCGAATTAACTGAATTAATAGAAGCAACGCCCGAAGGCGTCAGAGACATTATGCGTATTAAAGGCATTGGGCCTAAAAAAGTTGCCATTATTTGGAAAGAAATTGGGGTTGAATCTATTGGCGAATTATTATATGCCTGTAAAGAAAACAGACTTGCCCAATTCAAAGGTTTTGGTTTAAAAACCCAAGAGGCTATTATCAAACAAATTGAGTTTATTTTTGTAAGCGCAAATAAATTTCATTACGCAAAAGCCTACCCTGTTGCTCTCAAACTACTTAGTATTTTAGACGAATTTGAAACCATAGAAAAGGTTGATTTAAGTGGCGAAATAAGAAGAAAATTAGAAATACTAACAGAGATTGAATTACTTATTTCAACAGACGATGAAGCATCCTTTAGAGAAGAATGGTTGCAGTATTTTGGAGAAGAAGAAGGTTCAGTAGAAGAAATTAAATTTGAAGGTTATCCCATTCATTTAACCATTGTCCATCCAAAAGAATACGTAAATAAACAATTTGAAAGAGGCTCTCAGCAAGAACATTTTAATGCAATCATGTCTCGGATCGAACCGAAACCAAATAGTTTTATAAATGAATCAGCAATTTATGAAGCAGCTGGTTTACCTTTCATTATTTCTGAGTACAGAGAAAACCGAGGCGAAATTGAAAAAGCTATCGCAAATAAACTCCCCAATTTTATTGAGTATACCGACTTAAAGGGACCTCTGCACAATCATTCAACCTGGAGTGACGGTTTACATACCATTGAAACCATGGCTAATTATTGCATGGAAAAAGGTTATGAATATTTGGGAATGGCCGACCATTCTAAAAGTGCTTTTTATGCCAGTGGCTTATCCGAGGAAAAGGTAATTTTACAACAAGCTGAAATTGCAAAACTCAATCAAAAATATGCAGGCAAATTCAAAATATTTGCAGGCATTGAATGTGATATTTTATATGATGGCCAAATGGATTATTCGAATGAAATATTAAAATCATTTGATTACGTTGTTGCCTCCGTTCATAGTATTCTAAAGATGACCGAAGAAAAAGCAATGAGCAGGTTAATACGCGCTATAGAAAACCCCTATACCACCATTTTAGGCCATCCAACTGGACGATTGTTATTAATGAGGGAAGGTTATCCGATTGACCATCAAAAAATTATTGATGCCTGTGCTGCCAATCATGTAATAATAGAATTAAATGCCAACCCTTACAGATTGGATATAGATTGGCGTCATATTGAATATGCCCTTAACAAAGGAGTTATGATTAGTATCAATCCAGATGCGCATGAGGTTGAAGGATTCAATGATATGTTCTTTGGCGTTGCGGTAGCAAGAAAAGGTGGATTGAACAAAGAAATGTGTTTTAATGCCCACGACGTAAATTACTTAAGCACCTACTTTTTAAAGAAACGAGGCTTGTAAATTTTAAGCTAGCGCATTAAAAATATTTTTCCAGTTCCATTTAAAAAGAAAGACGACTCTTCTTTTGCTTTGGTGGTTCTTGTTTCAATATCACGGCCTTCTATCTTTGTAAAAACCTGATAAAGGTATACGCCATTTGCAAGTTTGTCGCCAAATTGATCGGTGCCATCCCAAGCGAATTCACTTATGTTATTGCCAATATGAATAGTACCAAATTCATCTTTCCTTATTTCACGAATCACTTTTCCATTCACTGTTAAAATTCGCAATAATAATTGATCAGGCACCTTTTCTCCAGTAAGTGTAAACACAAAGCGCGTTTGTGTGGTAAAAGGATTTGGATAAGGATAAAAATGACTAATTGAACTTTTATTAAGCACGTTAAAATCAATTTCAAAATCGTTTTTACCTGCTTTGTTACCGCTGGCATCCATTGCTTGAACCCTTAATGAATAATTGCCATCTACTAATTTAGTTGGCAAAAAAATGAGTTGTGCTTGGTTGTTTTCATTAGCCGGAATAAACTGCACTTCACTGCTACTTAAATAAACACGTTCAAAATCAAATTGCTTTGGTCGCCTAATATACAATTCAAAAGTGCTGGTATCTTTTTGCAACAAATAAGGATTTTTATCTGTGGAACTAACTTTTATGATTGGACTGGGTGACACAAAATCACCATTCATAATTCTTTGCCCATCAAAAGTTACCTCTAAAAACGGGTTTTGAATATCTGCTTTTACCGTAAAACTTTGTTTGAAAAAATTGTTGTTATAGCTTAATTCAGAGAATCGTTTATTGGCATTAATATTTACATTAAGTTGGTTCGAACCGAATAAACTGCGTGAACTTAAAGCAATAGGTAAAACAGTTGTTTGGGAAGAATTTAAGGGCGGAACTTTAACCCATGTGCTAAGTGGCAATAGTCTATTTTCATCCACTACTTCTACCAAGGCATCGCTAGAATCTGCAGTGGTACGACCCAAATTAATAATAGGTAGATTTAGTTTTAAACTATCACCTTGCTCAATATTGGCGGCATAAAAAGAGAATGAATTGTTTAAATCAATGCTCAATTCTGGACATGGATCATAACTAACTTGCCAGAAGTTTAATTGTTGTGGTGTGCGGTAATTACTGTCTACAAATCCAATTTGAAGTTTTAAATAAGGGTATTTTTTAGCGTTGATACTCGATAAATCAAAAGAAGTATTGGTGATTTTGGAATAAATTAAGGTGTCAACACCAAGAAGGTTTGTACCAATAATATTTACCCACCACCTCCCACTTGGATGCGGATCATTGTCGCTGAGGGCAAAATTCAAATTATGAAATTGAGTGGCTGGACCAATAGGTGCTGAAACAAAATTTCCGGTATACCATTTCAACTTAATATTTCTCCTGATGCGCAAAAAAACTTCATCTTGAGGATCTGTTGGGTAGGGAGGTAAGTGGGGCGCATTTTCAAGTGCATTGTTTATTACGGTGTCTTCAACCGCCAAACCAGGCATCTCCCCTTTTTTACCAATTATTGCCCATGCTGTATTAGGACTTTTTATTTGAGCAATTTGGGTTGATCCAATTTTAGCAAATAGCGATTTGGTGCTGGTTTGCCAATTAGGAATTCCAGAACTATAGCGCGAAAACATTGCCACATAATAACCATTTGGAACAGAATCAATAAATTGTTTTAGTTCCAATTCGCCCTGACTTGTATTTGTATTGAAGGTATAATAACGAACACTTTGGTCGTTTTTATTTTGTTGCACCCAAGAACAATTAAATGGGTAATTGGGTAACTCATAGGGAAAATCAACTTGAAATGGTTCAAACACCAATGCAACCGTTCCTTGCGAAAGACAATTCCCTACTCCCGCGTTTAAAAGATAAGGAATAACAACCCCCATTCTACTATGGTCCCAACGCCTATTTTCCATTCCCAACACCAATTCATTGTCGCTAAATTCTATTTTTTGCAAACTATCGTTAAAAGAAATAAAAGTTGCTGCACTGGCATTTTTAAATTGGTTGAACCTCCGTTGGTGCCAACCATTTGGACCATTTTTTATATAAGTAAAACTTTGGGTTATCCATACCCCACCCTGGTTTTCGGGCAAATCTAATTTCGCTCTCCAGTAAAAGGCCATTGAATCTAAACCCATAACAGGCACATTCCATTTTGCCAAATTATCTGCTTTTATAATTCCACTGTTTTTATAAAAAGGGCTTGCGCTATTAAAAGCAAGTGAGGTATCAATTTCAAAAATATAGGACTCTGCCTTTGCAAGGTTATTGTTATTCTGAACCAAGAGTTGAACTGTATCTTGGGCAATTATTTCATAAGGTTGAGGTAATAGGGCTTGCAAACCACTTCCAGGTAAATAATAACTTACATTGGCCTCATTATTTGAATAGCTTATTTCATTCGCAAGCTGCAAAGGGTTTATTTGGACTTTAAAGTTATTTAAACCTATTTCATTTTTTTGCAAGGGTTTAATCCAAACATAAAATGTATCTTGGTAGTTTGGGGCAATTTGCTTGGGAAGGGTATAAGTTTGCGTGACATTATTGGGCAATTTTCGCTCTACAAGAATAGCTATTGAATCTATTTGTGCTTTGGCCAAATTATGAACAATTACACCTATTGCCAATGAATCATTTTGCACTGAGGCATTTGGTGGTGAAATGAATAAATCTGCGTCAGCAATTTTATAATCAGGTTTTCCTGGTGCATATAAAACCAATGCCGGATCACCTTGTAATAATATTTGTAAGGCATGTGAACGCGAAAAGGCTTCATTGGATTGGGAGCTTAATTCCAATGCATGCTTAATTTGCATACCCAATGCTTGCCCGTATGAATTCTGACCAAATTGTGCAAACATTTGGTCCATTTGAGCTTCTAAATTATTGGTGAAAGTTAAGTTGGTATGGGCCAACCAAGCAATTGCACCTTTGCCATCTGCGCAGATATAATCTTTGCCATAAACAGATCCCGTACCATTGGGATCTACATCATTTGCATTTCCAATATTACAACCATTAAAATAGTAAAAAGTTGGTCGATGGTTCACCTGCAAATCTGCAATTCCTCCAAAATCCATATCCAATAAGGTTAAGGAACCATGACCATAAAAAGTCATCATATTAATGCCACTATTGAGGTGGGCAATTAATTTTTCGCGAACTGCATCTGATACAGGAACTGAATTGTTTTTTGCATAGGCAAATACATTTGCGCCTATTGGTTTATTTTTAACAATGCTTGCAAGCGCTGCCAATTTATTTCTAAAGGTAGTTTGCAGCCCAATTTCTTGTCCGCCCGAAACATTTAGAAAATCTTTGCGCCATTGTTGAATGGAATCTGGATTGGTTTCATAGGCAATAATTTTCTGCAGGTAATTATTTGCTTCTGCCAGTGTGCTTGCCGGAATCCTTCCTGTTGCTATGGATGGCGCGCCATTTGCGCCAACAAAACCATTTGTAAACAAGTGATCAGAAGATGGAACACCCATAGCAGGCACTAGGTTTAATGCTGCATTTTCTGCATTTGCCTTCAACAAATTATTTTGGTAACCTCTGCCCAAAAGCAATAAATAATCTGGCTCTTTACTTTGTGTTTGATAGAGGTATTCACAAAAGCGTTTTACGGCTAATGGATGGAAATTTCCATAAAAAAAGTAATCGGATAAATCTTCTGCGTAGGCTAAATAGGTTGTATAACGCTGGTTTCGGTATGTTTTATAAGCCTCGGCAACACTAGACAATTTCTTATTTGAAACAATTAAATAGGAATAATTTAATTGGGGATTAGGTACCACAAAACTTACAGGTATTAATGTTGGAATAGCATTAATTTCTTGCAGGTCTTGAACAAAAACATTTCTATAATTTGAACCAGAAGGCAATAAGGCTCGGGCATTGTTACCTTGTTTCGACCCAAGACTCCTTTTATTGTTTTTCAAATCCCAGAAAACAGGAGTTTGGTATGGATAGTTATTAAGTTGAAGCAAGGTTTTTATACCCGTTTGCAATGCATTGAGGCCAAATAAGCCGTTCAAAGCAATGGCTTCATTGCTTACCTTGTAATTAAATTTAATATACGATAAACCAATAAAATCACTACCAACAGATAAATCATTAAGCTCCTCAATAAGAAAGCTGGTAGAATCGCCTATTTGTGCGCCGCTGATGTTTCTAATAAATTTACGTTCGCCATAACCCCTGTAGGTGGTATCTACCAATAATATTGGTACTTGGTTATTATTTACAATATAAATTTTGGTATGATGATTGGGTGAATTCTGGTTTTCAATAAAAAAATCGGAGGCGCCAATTATTTTAATTTCAACTTGGGCTGTTTGGCTTGAAAGCGCATTGGGAGTTTTGAAGGTAAAGGTTCTTGATTGCCCCTGCCCAATCAAGGCGCTCATCATGCTTTCTGCATCACCATATTCTGAGAGATAATATTTTTCTTGGGCAGGTAAGAATGCCCCGTAATAATATTCTTCTTGCGGTGCAATTATTTTCTCCAAACTCAGAATGGTTTCTGGTAGGTAATTCCCATAATCATTGTCGGTAAAATTTTGCATGCGCAAAGGCATTTGCAGAGAAGTATCTGGTAAAATACTTAGAAAATAAATACCAGTATCAGAGAACAAACTATTATAGGTATTTGCTTGTTCACCTGCTGATCTAAATAATTCAGCATCTAATTTCCCATCATTCTTTTTGGCAAAAAGCTCAATAAAATCATTTGCATTAAAAACGCCATCTGATTCACCTTGGATATAAATGGGTTGTTCTTGGCCATTAAAAAAACATTGCACATTTCGCGGATCAAAATTTCCCCAGGCTCTGAGTGCAATAGAATCTATGTGGTACAATCCATCCTGTGCTATTTTAAATTTAAGGTAAGGCTGGTAGGTCCTTATCCATTCAAATCCATATTTTTTCTGTGCCTGTGCCACTGGAGCAAGGCAGAACAAGGTTCCTAGCAGAAGTACAAATTGAACTTTAAACTTTATTTTACGCATTCCTATTTATCCAGCGGCCATTGTTTCCCAAACCTGCTTCCTGCAAGTTACAAATTATGCAGGAAACAAGTTGGTAATTTTATTGCAGCACTTTTCTTAACGAAATTTGGGTCGAAAAGTATAAATCTAGTTTTATTTTTTTGCGAAATATTGAAAGAAATAAGGAATGGTTTCAATTCCTTTATAATAGTTAAACAAGCCATAATGCTCATTTGGCGAGTGCAGTGCATCGCTATCGAGGCCAAATCCCATTAGAACCGATTTAAGCCCAAGCTCCTTCTCAAATAAGGCAACAATAGGAATACTTCCACCACCACGTGTTGGTATTGGCTTTTTGCCATAGGTAGTTTCCATCGCTTTTTCAGCAGCCAAATAGGCATGTGAATCAATTGGTGTAACTACAGGCTCTCCTCCGTGATGCGGCTTTACAACAACTTTAACGCCTGCAGGGGCAATAGATTCAAAATGTTTTTGAAACAAATCTGAAATTGTATGGGAGTCTTGGTTCGGCACTAAACGCATGCTAATTTTTGCGAATGCTTTTGAAGGCAAAACGGTTTTGGCACCTTCACCAATATATCCGCCCCAAATTCCATTGCAATCTAAGGTAGGACGAATACCTGTTCTTTCTAAAACATTGAAACCGGCTTCACCCCAAATATCTCCAATGCCTAAATCTTTTTTGTAGGCTTCTAAATCAAAAGGAGCTTTATTTAATTCTGTTCGCTCGGCAGCAGATAATTCAAGTACTTTATCATAAAAACCAGGAATGGTTATATGGTTATTTTCATCGTGCATGCTGGCAATCATTTTTGCCAAAACATTGATAGGATTGGCAACAGCACCGCCATATACGCCGCTGTGTAAGTCTCGGTTCGGGCCCGTAACTTCTACTTCTACATAACTTAACCCACGCAAGCCACAATCTATACTTGGGGTATCATTTGCAATAATGGAAGTATCAGAAATTAAAACAACATCTGCTTTTAACCTGTCTTTGTTTGCTATACAAAAAGGACCAAGATGGGTTGAACCAACCTCTTCCTCCCCTTCTATCATAAACTTTACATTGCAAGGCAAGGTATTGGTGGCCATCATCATTTCAAAAGCCTTAATGTGCATGTATACTTGACCTTTGTCGTCACAGGCACCGCGCGCAAAAATGGCACCATCGGGATGAATTTCTGTTTTACGAATGGTTGGCTCAAAAGGAGGTGTTTCCCATAAATCCAATGGCACGGCAGGTTGCACATCGTAATGACCATAAACCAAAACAGTAGGCAAATTAGGATCAATTATTTTTTCACCATAAACAATTGGGTTGCCAGCAGTATGGCAAAGTTCTACTTTATCGGCACCAGCTTCTGTTAATTTATTTTTGATATAGGTTGCCGCAGCAATGGTATCATTGTGGTAGGCACTGTCGGCACTAATTGAAGGAATGCGCAATAATTCAAAAAGTTCGTTTAAGAATTTCTCTCTGTTTTGGTTCAAGTAGGTTTGTAACATTTTGGGTAATTTTATCTGAACCAAAATTATTATTTTATCCTCAACCTACAAGCAGTTTAGGAAGTTTTACCAATATTTTTTTTGAAGCAATTTCTGAATACGATTTTCAGCCAAATTTTGGACTGCAGCAATCATTGTAAAATTTTTATTGGAGGTAAAATTGTAGGTAAAAAAATATTGAACTATCAACAAGAAGAAACTTTTTCCTTCATCTACAGGTGATTAAAAAAACCTATTTGTTGAAATCTTAAAACGGCGCTCTACATTTTTCAACTTACATTCGTAAGGTGGATTATTTAGAGACATTAAACCCTTCGCAAAGAGCCGCTGTTGAGCAAATAGACGGGCCAGTTATGATTATTGCTGGTGCAGGTTCAGGTAAAACCCGGGTTCTTACCTACCGTATTGTGCATATGCTCAGAAATGGGGTTGATCCGTTTCAAATTTTATCACTCACTTTTACCAATAAAGCTGCAAAAGAAATGCGTCACCGTATTTATGAAGCAGTTGGTTCAGAAAGTAGAAACCTTTGGATGGGAACATTCCATAGTATTTTCTCCAGAATTCTTAGAAGTGAAAGTGAACGCATAGGCTATCCAAGAAATTTTACTATTTACGACAGTGATGACAGCAAGAGTTTAATAAAAACCATTCTTGGTGAAATGAAACTCGACGATAAATTGTACAAGCCATCCAATATGTTGAGCCGCATTTCTTCGGCTAAAAACGCTTTGATTTCTGCAGATGAATACCTTGGCAATTCAGAGTTTTCAGAAAATGACAGCAGCAGCGGTCGTCCAAAATTTGGATTTCTATTTAAAGCATACCAAGACCGTTGCTTTAGAGCTGGGGCTATGGATTTCGACGATTTATTGGTAAATACACACAAACTTTTTGCCAACCATATTGATGTCTTGAACAAATACCAACACATGTTTCGGTATATAATGGTAGATGAGTTTCAGGATACCAATCATGCGCAATACATGATTATCAAAAAACTTTCCATGGTAAATGAAAATATTGCCGTGGTTGGAGATGATGCCCAAAGTATTTATGCATTTCGCGGTGCAAATATTAGAAACATATTAGGCTTTCAAAAAGATTTTCCAGACGTAAAAACCTTTAAACTTGAGCAAAATTACAGAAGCACACAAGTAATTGTAAATGCTGCCAGTAGTATCATTGAAAAGAACAAAGACCAAATTAAGAAAAAGGTTTGGACAGATAATGAAGCAGGCGAGCGCATTCGCGTTTTAAGGGCTTTAACAGATAACGAAGAAGGCAAAATGGTGGCTTCTGCTATTTTTCAAGACAAAATGAATAGCCAAGCCAACAACAAAGATTTTGCTATTTTGTACCGAACCAACGCCCAAAGTAGGTCGATGGAAGAGGCTTTGCGCAAGCTCAACATCCCCTATAAAATTTATGGAGGCCTTTCGTTTTACCAAAGAAAAGAGGTAAAAGACTTATTAGGTTACTATCGCTTGGTTTTAAATCCAAGAGATGAAGAGGCGTTAAAAAGAGTAATCAATTACCCTACCCGAGGTATTGGTAAAACTACTTTAGAGAAATTGGCATTGGTGGCCGACCAGCATAAAGTAAGTCTCTGGCAAGTAATGGAACAAGTGAATCAAATTGGCTTTAAAAACATGACAGCCGTTGAAGACTTTGTAACCAAAATTAAGAGCTTTCAAATTATGCTCGACCGCAACGCGTATGATGTGGCTATGCATATTGCCAAAGAAAGTGGTGTATTAAAATCCTTATATGAAGATAAAACCGTTGAGGGCATTGCTCGTTATGAAAATACTGAGGCATTGTTAAATGGTATCAAAGAATTTAGTATAGAGGAAGCCGCAGATGATGATGGCGTTTTAAAATCAAGAACATTGGCAGATTTTATGGCTGACGTTGCTTTGTTAACCAATGACGATAAAGACAAGGACCAAGATCAGGACCATGTTAGTTTAATGACCATACACTCTGCAAAGGGTTTGGAATATAAATATGTACATGTAGTTGGCTTAGAAGAAAATCTTTTCCCTAGCCAATTATCCTTAAATAGCAGACAAGAATTAGAAGAAGAGCGTCGTTTGTTTTATGTGGCAATTACCCGTGCCATGAAAAAACTAACCATTAGTTTTGCAACAAGTAGGTTTAAATTTGGAAGTATTGTTAATTCCGAACCAAGCAGGTTTTTATCCGAACTAGACCCACAATACCTTCATTTTGAAAACATGTTTAGTGCCAAAGGGCAATACAGCGAAGGTCGTGATGGTGGTTCAAAAGGCAGTGGCACCATGAGTGGCTTGCCTAAAAAAGCATTAACCATTAATAGACCACAACCTAGAACAGCTGCTGTTGCTCCTCCATTGGACCCTAATTTTGAACCAGATGATACCAGCAATTTGGTTGCAGGTAACAAAGTGGAACACCAAAGATTTGGAAAAGGTATTGTTACTGGAATGGAAGGAAACGGCGACAACCGCAAAGCCAATATCGACTTTGATACTTCTGGAAAAAAGGTATTGGTTCTAAAGTTTGCTAAACTGAAGATAATTGAATAAGCTGTTGGTGAATTTTCATCACTTGCGGTATCAATAAATCGTCGTTGTTTTGAATAATAAAATCTGCAAACTTTAACTTTTCCTCCTGCGCCATTTGGTTGCGCATGCGTGCAATTACTTCCTCTTCTTTTGAATGGTCTCTTGCCAAGCAACGTGCCAAACGAATGTCTTCATTGGCACTAACCATTATAAGTTGATCTAATTGTTTGTAGGAGCCACTTTCAATAAGGAGTGCAGCTTCTTTCAAAACATAAGGCGCATGTTGATGAGCGCACCAACTTTCAAAATCTGCAAAAACAGCAGGATGCACAATTGCATTGAGGGCAGCTAATAAACTATCGTTTTGAAAAACTTTAGAAGAAATATAGGCCCTATTTAAATTACCATCTGAGAAATAGGCATCGGGACCAAGTGTGTTTTTTATGGCAGAAACCAATTGCTGGTCTTCTACCATTACCGCTTTAGCACGGCTATCGGCATCATAAACAGGGGTTCCCAAGAGGGCAAATATGTTGGATATGGTAGATTTACCACTTCCAATATTTCCTGTAATGCCTATTTTTTTCATAATTGAACATTTGCTTTCTCAAAGAAAGCAAATGTTCAAATGATTATTAAATTATTTCTTTTCTTCTTTAGCCGGTTGGTTCAAGGCTTGAGAAGCTTCCATAGAAACTGCAGTGCGATCGATACGCAATTTGGTTCCTTCACTTTCAATTAGGAAAGTATGCTCAGTAGCATCAATAATTTTTGCGTGTACACCACCAATGGTAATAATTTTATCTCCTTTACCAATGCTCTCACGGAATTTCTTTTGCGCTTTATTCTTTTTGATTTGCGGATAAATCATGAAGAAATAAAATACCACAAAAATTAAGATCAATGGTAAAAATTGCATAATTGGATTTCCACCGGTTTGTCCGGCAGCTGGCGGCGCCATTAATAAAATTTGGTTCATCATTCGTTTATTGTTTTGTTTTTTGAATTCAATTTAATACCTATTCTATTCTTGTTTAGGTTTTACGTCTGCTCTTATAATTAAATATACTTGGGTAGGAATGGTATTGGCCGTAATGGTTATATTTTTTTCTACTACACCAGATTTACCGCTGCTGTTAAACTGCACATCAATGGCCGCCTCGCTACCTGGAGCTAATGGCTCTTTTGGATAGCTAGGAACGGTGCAACCACAACTTGCACTTGCATTGCTAATAATCAAATCTGATTTGCCTGTATTTTTAAATTTGAACTTATAGGTAACCACTTCTCCATCTACCAATTTACCAAAATCATGGATGTTTTCATCAAAAGTCATACTAGGTGCATTTTCAGCCAAATTTGCGGCCGTATCATTTGCACTTAATGGATTATTTACCAAATCGCCCGATGCTTTTTTAGGATCGTGGCCACAAGCTACTAAAAGAAATAAGCTAGCTGAAATAATAAATTTATTCATGTTCTTAATTAAATTAAATGTCAATTAGTTTACTAAACCCCTGCCCAATTTATTAATTTTATTTTCTTTTTTCAATTCAATTTGCACCTTATCTAAAACACCATTGATAAATCCATGGCTATTTGGCGTGCTGTATAACTTGGCCAATTCAAGGTATTCATTGATGCTAACTTTCAAGGGTATGTATGGAAAATACAAAACTTCACACAATGCCATTTTCATCAAAATCATATCTACCAAAGCTATACGATCTTGGTCCCAATTTTGTGTTTTGGCAGAAATAAGTAGGGTTAATTCCTGGTCATTTTGCACGCATTCATCAAATAACTGCTTCACAAATTTGAGGTCTTCCTCTTCATCTTTGTGCTTTTCTGGCAGTATGTTAACAGAATTTGGTTTTAGCATTTGCAAAGTTTTTTGCAAAGTGGTAAGCACCAAAACTTGGTCGTCTTCCCAATTAACAAAACGATCTTCAATAAAAGATTCAAACAATTCAAAATCTGCAGTAAGCCATTCAAGCATTCCAGCTAAGAAGTTCTTGTCATCAATCAAACTGGGTGTTTCATTGAGCAAATAGCTTTTTAACAAATCATGACCTTTAAGTTCGATCCAAACCTGACGAAATAAATCGCTGTGGTTATTCCATAAGACTTTATAATCTTTGAGACCTTTATTAAAAGCTGAATTATTTTCAATTACGGCAACAGCCTGATTATTTATTAGGCGTTGGATCAATGAAATTTGTTCGGAAGAGGGAATGTATTTTGCCTTTTCGGTTTCTAATTCTTGGTTCAAAAAAGCTTTAAACTCAACACCAAAAGACAATAAGAACAGATACAATTCATAGGTTTTGTCTAAACCATTTAATAGCTGTTTGCGACAAACGGCAGCGTTGGCTCCCTCCTCGCGGGAATAGCTATATAAAGCTTGAAATGCCTTAACGCGTAAAAATCTTCTGTTCAACATAGTTAAAAAATATCAATGCAAGCAGCAAACGAATTACATAAAAAAGGCACTATGAAAAGAACGTTTACCGCTTGCGCGATGGGAATAATAATAATTAGTAAGTAGACTGCAATTTCAACACATCATTGATGCGTTTTTCAGCTAAATTCATGGCTGCTTTTTGCGTGTATATTTTTTCAGTTGCAGAAATATTTAAAATTTCGGCAGTAACATCAAAAATGTGCTCCGCTTTTCTAATGGCTGTTTCTTTATTGTAACCAATATGTTCTTGGTAAACATTAATTAAACCACCTGCATTGATCAAGAAATCTGGGGCATAAGTAATACCTCTTTCCATTAAAGCAGGACCATGAACAGTTTCATCTGCCAATTGGTTATTTGCTGCACCTGCAATAATTGAACATTTCAATTTAGCAATGTTTTCAGTATTTAAAATGGCACCCATTGCACAAGGAGCAAATACATCCATATCTAAACTATAAATATCATCGCCAGTTACTACAGTTGCTCCCATAGTTGAGGCATAATGGCTCAATACATTTGCATTGATATCACTGATATAAAGCTTAGCACCTTCTTTATGTAAATAGTCTAATAAGTGACCACCAACTTTACCAATTCCTTGAACAGCAATTTTTTTACCACTAAGGCTATCGTTACCAAATACGTGTTTTGCACTTGCTTTCATACCCATGTATACACCATAAGCTGTTACTGGACTAGGATCTCCTCCTCCACCCATGCTTTCAGGTAAACCAACCACATGGTCTGTTTCCATGTTCACATATTCCATATCTTTGGTAGTAGTGTTAACATCCTCGGCAGTAATATATTTACCGTTTAAGTTTTCTACAAATCTTCCAAATTTACGCATCAAGGCTTCTGTTTTAATTTTAGAAGCATCGCCAATAATTACAGCCTTTGCGCCACCTAAATTTAACCCAGAGATAGCTGCCTTATATGTCATACCGCGAGATAAACGCATTACGTCGTTAATAGCCTCTGCCTCGTTTTGGTAATTCCAAACACGTGTACCTCCCAAACCTGGGCCTAATACCGTATTGTGAATAGCAATAATTGCTTTAAGTCCAGTTGCGTTGTCGTTACAAAATACAATTTGTTCGTGATCGTATGTAGCGAGTTGTGAGAAAATTTCTAGTTCAGCCATACTTAATGGATTAAATTTTGAGTTTTTAGTGGCGCAAAAGTATACTTATTTTTCGTTTTTCAAGTCCAAATTTACCCAAGCCCCTTTTTGTCCTTATTTTTCCTTTATTTTGTAGGGTTGAAAGCACTTCGATACCTCAGAAAATACTTCCTTAAATACAAATTAAGGCTATTGCTCGGCTTCCTTTTTGTGGCCGCTTCGAACCTATTTGCCATTTTTCCGGCCCAAATGGTTAGGAAAGCTATTGATTTGATCAAGGATATTTTATCGCAATACCCTCAAAGCAAAGGAATTAACAGAGAAATGCTCACAGAAACCCTTGGTGCAGAGGTTCTAAAGTTTTTTCTTTTACTGATAGCCTTTGCCTTGGTTCGAGGCATTTTTATGTACCTCATGCGCCAAACCTTAATAGTAATGAGTAGGCACATTGAATACGATTTAAAAAATGAAATCTTTAAGCATTACCAGGATTTAGACCAAGGATTTTATAGAAACAATAGAATTGGAGACCTAATGGCTCGAATTAGCGAGGATGTGAGCAGGGTAAGAATGTATGTTGGACCTGCCATTATGTATGCCATTAATTTGGTGTTAACTATTGTTTTGGTGTTAACTGTAATGTTTAGTGTTAACGCCCATTTGGCATTATTGGTAATATTGCCTTTGCCAATATTGTCGTTTACCATATATAGGGTTAATAATCAAATAAATAAACGCAGTGATGCCATTCAAAAGCAATTATCTTCCCTTACATCCTTTGTGCAGGAGGCTTTTTCTGGTATTCGGGTAATTAAAGCCTTTGCGGCAGAAAAAGCCAACCAACAAAGCTTTGAAAAGGAAACCAATATTTACAGAGAAAAACAAATGCGCTTGGCAAAAGTAGAAGCCTATTTCTTCCCACTAATGCTCTTCTTAACTGGACTCAGCTCTTTGATAACCATCTATATTGGGGGCCTTGAGGTTATTAATGGCAATGCAACTCTGGGCAATATTGCCGAATTTGTAATTTATGTAAATCTATTGGTATGGCCAGTAACCAGTTTGGGTTATACCAGCAGTTTAATTCAGAGGGCCGCAGCCTCCCAAGCAAGAATTAACGAGTTTTTAAGTACCAAACCATTGATGGATATTCCAACTACAGGTAGGACCACCTTTCAAAATAGCATTCAATTTAAGAATGTTAGTTATACCTACCCAGGCAAGACCATTCCTGCCTTGGATCAATTAAACTTTGAAATTCCCAAAGGAAGCACCTTTGCTATTTTAGGTAGCACTGGATCTGGAAAAACTACCCTGATACAATTGCTATTGCGCTTGTTCGACCCAAATGAAGGTGATATTTTTATTGATGAGCAGAACCTGAAAAATTGTTCCCTGGTGAGTTGGAAGGAACAAATTGGGTACGTCCCACAAGATGTATTTTTATTCAGTGATACCCTTTCCAATAATATCTCTTTTGGTTTAAAAGAAAATTCGCCAAATAAGAAACAAAAGGCCGAAGACGCAGCAAAAATGGCTGCCTTGTATGAAAATATCATGGAATTCCCTCAGAAATTTGAAACCAAAGTTGGGGAACGCGGTATCAGTTTATCTGGCGGTCAAAAACAAAGGGTTGCTATTGCACGAGCCTTCATTAAAGACCCCGAGGTTTTATTATTGGATGATTGTTTAAGCGCTTTAGATACCAAAACGGAATCTGAAATATTGAATAACCTTTCAAAAATAAAGCGTGATAAAACCCTCATTATTGTTAGCCACCGCGTTTCTTCGGTTAAAGATGCCGACCAAATTTTGGTGTTGGAAGCTGGCAAAATTTTAGAGTTTGGCACGCATCAAGCGCTTATGCAATTAAACGGCTCATATAGTGATATTTACAACAAGCAAATCCAAGAAGAAATTAAATTAAAATAGCCCATTAGGAATTTATTTTGCGCATGTTGAAAAAATGTTTTGAAAACAAACTCTGAACGTATATTTTGCCGATGTTTATAGTTAACAAATTGCATGGACGAATTCAACAAAAACGACAGTCAGGAAATCTTTTCTAAAAAAATCCGCGCTGGCAAAAGAACTTATTTCTTTGATGTTAAATCAACTAGAGGAAAAGATTATTTTATTACCATTACAGAAAGTAAAAAAAGCTTTGAGGACGGAAATTTTGTAAAACATAAAATCTTTCTTTACAAAGAAGATTTCAATAAATTTACCGAAGCCCTCAACGAAACAGTAAACCACATCAAAACAGATTTGATGCCAGATTACAATTTCGATGAATTTAGACATGATTCTTTTGAAGCTGCTGAAGCCCGCGAAGCACAATCAAATTAATTATTAATTAAATTTTAGCCTTATATTTGTTTCCATCACTCCTAAAACAAACTAGATAAAAAAACATATGAAAAAATCATTCAAATCACTTTTCGTAATGGCGGCTATTGCTAGCTCGGCATTATTCTCATCTTGCGGCGACAAAGCAACTACCACTGTAGAATCTGTTGCTCCTACCTTAACTGTTAACGATGGCGTTAAAAAAAGTAGCGCATCTTTAAATGTAGATTCAATTGCAATTAAAGTTATTGCTTCTGCTGATGTAAACAGAAAAATTACTAAATTAACTATTACCCGTGCTATCACTGGTCAAAGTACTAACACCATTAAAACTGCAACTTATTCTGCTAAAGATGTAATTTATACTCACCAAGATATTATCAAAGGAGACCTAGTTGTAAACGAAGGCGATGAAATTACTTATTCAGTTACTGTAGAAGACGATAATGGTAAAAGCACCAACACTACTTGTGTAGTTACTATTGCTAGTATGGTTACTTCTGGCCAAATTTTATTAGGTGGTCCAAGCAGCACCGTTAACGAATACCATTTCTTTGGTGTAGCTGATGGTTTCAGAAGATACCGTGCAGGTACAACTGGTGCAGATTTAGCTAAAGACAATTCAGCTAAAATTGATTTCATCTATTATTACAATTCAGCAGGTAGCGTGCAAAATGCCGTTTATTCTCCTGATTACAATTTTGGTGCTGGTATTGGTTGGAATGCTGAAACTACAACTTGGCCTACAAAAAATACTACCATCTTCAAATTGGCTCCAGACATTACTTCATCTGCTTTTGATGCCTTAACTGGTAGTACTTTCTTAACAGAAATTAGCATTGTTGATTTTACCAGTGGCACTACTAACAAATTAGCTAACTTAACTGTTAACCAAGTATTTGCTTTCAAAAAAGCTGATGGTAAAAGAGGATTTATCCTTGTAGGTAACCCATCTGCAAGTGCTTCTGGCCAAATCTTGTTGGTTGCTAAAACAGAATTATAATAAATAGTTTTTCACATTAAGAAAGGCCGCTTCCAAATGAAGCGGCCTTTTTTTATTTTTACACCATGAAGAAAATTGCTGTGTTTACCTCTGGAGGTGATGCCCCGGGTATGAATGCCTGTGTGCGTGCTGTAGTTAGAACTGCCATGTCTTATGATGTGGAGGTAGTTGGAATAATGCAAGGATACAAGGGAATGATTGAAGGTGGAGAAAACTTTATGCCGCTAAGTTCTCGCTCGGTTGGTAATATTATTCAAAGAGGTGGCACCATACTTAAATCATCAAGAAGCAAAGCTTTTATGACACCAGAAGGTAGAAAAAAAGCCTATGACAATTTGATTGAACAGGGTATTGAAGGCATTGTTTGTATTGGTGGTAATGGTACTTTCACCGGTGCAGAAATTTTCTACAATGAGTATGGTATTCCTTCCATTGGCGCACCAGGCACCATCGACAACGATTTATTTGGAACAGATTTAACCATTGGGTTCGATACCGCTATTAATACTGCCGTGGAGGCCATCGATAAAATTAGAGATACTGCAGATAGCCATGGCCGCGTATTTTTTGTGGAAGTTATGGGTCGTGATGCCGGCTTTATTGCCCTTGCAGCAACCATAGCAGGTGGTGCCGAAATGGTTTTATTACCCGAAGTAAAAGGGGATCACCTTAAACTCATTGAATTTTTCAAAAACCGCCAGCAAAGCAAAAAATCATTTTCACTGGTAGTAGTGGCAGAAGGTAATTTTGAAGGTGGTTCTATCGCAATTTCAGGAATGCTCAACAAAGAAATTCCTGGGTTCGAATCACGTGTGGTAATATTGGGCCATATTCAAAGAGGAGGTTCGCCTAGTGCCTACGACCGTGTATTGGCATCCAAATTGGGTTATGGTGCCGTTAATGCGTTATTGGCTGGTGAGAAAAATAAAATGGTTGGATTGGTTGATAACAAAATAAAACTCACTCCTTTTATTGATTCTATAACCAAGAAGAAAGACTTAAACCCAGATTTATTGAAGTTAATTGATATCCTCAATAACTAATAAAATTTATATTTTTCCTGTTTTCTGCGCAATGGCCAATTTAATCCTGCGCCATTTGAATAGTAAAATATCACGTTTACTGTATTGCTCTTGTATGCTAAGCTTTTCCTTGAAAGCCTCCACTTTATATAAGTGACTTTTACTTTCGTTGTGCACCCTGTAACTGGCAATATCCCTGTTTAAAAACAAGGTGCTTTTGGTGGATGTTAATGACAAAATCAATTCAAAATCAAAAGCAAATTTATACTTGGTTTCTAACAAGCGCTCGCGGCGTAAATAAGCCGTATTAAAGAAACAAGCGGGTTGGTAAATGTTAGGCAACATGCCGTCTCGAACCAAATCAACAAATTTTACAGGATTGCCTTGTCCTTCCAATAAGAGGTTCCCATCGGTATCAATGGTTTTACATTTGCCAAAATAAATAGCAAACTCTTGGTTAACCTCGTAGGCATTGATTATCCCTTCAACAGCATTGGGTTCAAGCAAATCATCGGCATTGAGGTATGCTACTAAAACACCCTTTGCCCTTCTGAAACCAATATTTATGGCATCGGCCTGACCGCCATCTTTTTCACTTTGCCAATAGGTTAATTTAGTGGCGTATTTTTCAATTATTTCTTTTGAACCATCTGTGGAACCTCCATCAATTATTATGTATTCAAAATTGGTGTAAGTTTGGGCCAATACAGATTGTATGGTAGCCTCTAGCCATTTTGCTTGATTGAAGGATGGGGTAATAATAGATACTAAAGGCGGATTCATTGGGATGACAAATATACTATAATAAGCCCATGTCCGACAACTCTTCCAACTTTTTATATTTTGGATTCAGGCTTGGATGCCAATGGTGCAATAATCCTTTGCATTTGGTTCTCAGCACTATTTCTTGGTGTTGGTAACAACGTAGCCAAAACTCTTCATCCTCTCCACCCCATTGGGTAAAAGCTTCGTTGAGCCCTCCTACCCGTTCAAAAGCATTTTTGCGGCAAGCCACCAATCCCTTGCCTCCCCATAACATCCATTCGCCATTTTTTGAAGCATAGGCAGCAGGTTTGTTTTTATACAAATAAAACACAATTGGAAACCAAAAAGTACTGTTTCTAGTGTATTTGGTGCAAAGGGCAACTATATTTCGGGGAATAGAAAAATCGGCATCACAAAGAAAAACCATTTCATTTGAACTCTGACGAACTGCTTTATTAAAGGCAAACGCGCGTGAAAAGGGATGCACCTGACTCTTAAAAATAACTTTACCCGCAAATTGCAAACGAATCTCTTTTTCCAATTGCGCGGCATCCAAACTGCCACAATCAAAAACCGACAATTCTATTAAATGTGCATTTTCACATTGAGCAATACTTGGCAGGAAATATTGTAAAAAGGTTTCACTCCTATTATATAGTCCTACACAAATACTAATGGCTACTGGCTCAGTTTTAAGAGGGCTTACGGTTCGAACCAATGCATATAAATCTGTGATAACCGTATAAAAGCCATAGCTTCTCTGAGGCGCTTTGAACAGCCACCAAAGTGGATATTTAACACCTTGCGGAAAAATTGATTTAAGGCCCATACTTAGTTAAACTGGATACTTTTTATAGGGTTTACTTTGCTTACCATTTTTACAGGAATAAGCAGTAAAATCATGCAAATTAAAAAAGCAAAAACATTTATATATAAAACATCCAATACATTTATTTCAATTGGCACCCTATTGAGGTAATACGACTTTTGATCTAATTTTATCCAAGAGAATTGTTTTTGCAAATAGGCCAAACCTAGGCCAAGCAGGTTCCCAAGCAATAATCCTTGTAAAACAATTTTTATGGCCATCCACAGAAAAACCGAACTAATTTGTTTGTCTTCCGCCCCCATTGCTTTAAACAAACCAATCATTTGGGTGCGCTCTAAAATTAAAATCAATAAGGCTGTTATCATATTTATAGCAGCAACGGCAATCATTAAAATCATAATGATGAGCACGTTCATATCCAACAAATTTAACCAATCAAACAAGGCAGGATACATTTCATAAATACTACTTAATCCCATATTATAGGGCGTAATTTGAGCTATCTCTTCCCGCATAATTTCGGTTTCGGTTCGATCCAAATTTTTGAGACCAATTTCATATCCACTTATAGATGCTTGATCCCAATTATTTAGTTTTTGTACCTGACGGATATCTACAAAGGCATACAATTCATCCAATTCGCCCATGCCTGTATCAAAAATACCTGCAATTTTTAGCTTTCTAACCCTTGGAGGGTCTTGAATAAAATAGATATAAACAGGGTCGCCTAATTTTAATTCGAGACGCTTTGCTGTAATAGCAGATAATACTATTTCTTGCGAGGAAATTGAATCTGCTAAGGCTGGCATTTTGCCTTCTAATAAATTCTTTTGTAAAAAATTGGAATTAAAATCTGTTCCAATTCCTTTTAATACTATTCCTTCAAAGGCATTTTCGGTTTTTATAATACCCGCCTTGGTGGCATAAGCTTGAATAAAAACTACGCCCTCTTTCTTGCGCGCCAAGCCTTCCATAATAGTATCGCGCACAATTGGCAAGCTTTCAAAACTGTTATTTAAATCGAGGTGGGTAATTTGCAAAGGCGCATTGAAACCAATGAGTTTGTCCTTCACTTCATTTTGGTACCCCTTCACAATGGCAGTGGCCAAAATCATTACCATTACACTAACGCATACAGCCGCCAATGCAAGGTTGATAATCAACTTTGAAAATCCGCTTCCCTTTTTATTACTTTGAAGCGCCTTATGGGCCATTAACCTTTTTGCAATGAAAAAACTAAACTTCATAATTCAGCTCAAATATAATCACTGTATCTGGCTTTTGTGCTTTTTCCTACTTGGAAACAATTTGTTTGCCCAAATTCCGGGTGCAGATCAACCAGAAAAATACCTCAGTTTGCTCAAAGACAAAAAAGTAGGATTAGTAGTGAACCAAACCGCAACAGTTGGCCAAATGCATTTGGTAGATTTTTTACTTAAAAAGAAAATAAAAGTAGTATGCATTTTCGCACCTGAACATGGCTTTAGGGGAGATCATAGCGCTGGAGAAAAGGTGGCCTCTGGCATTGATGCCAAAACAAAACTCCCAGTTTACTCCTTATACGGTGCCTATAAAAAACCGAATGAGGCACAACTAAAAAAACTCGATATCGTAATTTTTGATATCCAGGATGTGGGTGCTAGGTTTTATACCTATATCTCCACTTTACATTATGTGATGGAGGCTTGCGCAGAGCAGAAAAAACCTTTGTTAATTTTGGATCGACCCAACCCTAATGGCGCCTATATAGATGGGCCCATTTTGGATACCGCTTTTAGGTCGTTTGTAGGTATGCACCCGGTGCCCGTTGTGCATGGTTGCACCATGGCTGAATACGCCCAAATGATAAATGGTGAAGGCTGGTTGAAAAACCAACTCAAATGCAACTTGATGCTCGTAAAATTAAAAAATTACACCCATCAAAGTCGTTATGATTTACCTATTCCACCATCCCCAAATTTACCTACCATGGGAAGCATTTATTTGTATCCAAGTTTATGCTTTTTTGAAGGTACACCCTACAGCGTGGGAAGAGGTACCAAAAAGCCCTTTGAAAGAGTAGGCAAACCATTTTGCAAAATTGGATCAGACACCTTTACACCTGTTAATTTACCGGGAATTGCAGAGCATCCACCATTTGAGGGAAAACAATGTACAGGATTTTTGTTAACAGATTACGCAAAGAACCTAGCCCCATTTGAAAACAAATTGAACCTGTATTGGCTCATTGAATTATATAAAAACGACGACAATAAAGCGGCTTACTTTAATTCGTTTTTTGATAAATTAGCTGGAACCGATATGCTCCGCAAGCAAATTATTGCTGGAAAAACGGAAGAGGAAATAAGAAAAAGTTGGCAAGCTGGCTTGGTGAAGTACCGCAATATGCGCCGACCTTACCTGCTTTATTCAGATTTAGAAAAAGGAAACTAGTTAATTTTTCCACCCATTAATTGGGTAACTTTTGCCACATCTTCTGGGGTATCTATGCAATGGCTGTCAAAATTGGTTCGAACCAATTTAATTTTAAAACCATGCTCCAACCAACGCAATTGCTCTAGGCTTTCTGCATTTTCGAGAGATGAAGGACT